>NZ_CP012702.1 GCF_001307295.1 Sphingopyxis macrogoltabida
GCAAGGCTTATCCTGCCATACAGTAGATACCTACCCCACAAACAAAAAGCGGTGGCAACTGCCACCGCTTCAAAATTCCACGCCGCCTCAATGCTGAGTGAACGTGGACGGTAAAAGCTATCAGAAGTCGAAGGTTTGGGGCGCAGCCTCGCCGTCGAACCGAACCGTGACCTGGCCGCTGAGAACAATCCCGCGACGGCCCTGAATGATGATGGCCGGTGCGTCGTTGGCCTCTTTCGGCTGACGGGGGGTGCGCGGCTTGTGATCGGAACGCTCGGCAAGCGCAGCGCCCTCCCCTTCCCGCTCGTCGTCGCCGGCATCCAGTTCGGGCCGCTCCCGACGCTCATCTGCTGCACTGGTGGCAGCTGCCACCGGCGCGCGCGATTCTTGGGGCAGCGCTGAATCGTCATTCGGTTTAGCGGCGCCGGCCTGAGCGCTCTCTTCATCGGGACCGCCTTGGAGCGTGGCAAGAAACTGCTCGCAGGCGGCGGCTGTCGGATTTTCATTCGTGACCACGAAATTGCGCGTGGCCTTCTCGTCCAGCTCGATCGCGTGTTTGATGGCGACGGCGGCGCGCGGAGAACAATTCTTCAACGCGGCAAGAATGTCCTCGGGCAAGGTGCGCAGCGAGTAGAGGCGCTTCACTTCCGAATGCGGCTTGGCGATGCGCGCGGCTAGATCCTTTGTCGAAAGCGTGTCACTGACGCGGCTCGCGATGAAACTGACGCGCTCGGCCAGACTTAGGGCTTGGCGTTGTTCGTTCTCAAGAAACTGGTCGAGGCCAATATCGCGTTCGGCGTCGGCCTGATCCAGAACGGTGTCGATCTGGTCGAAACCAAGCTGGCGGCACGCGCGGTAGCGCCGCTCGCCGTATCGGATGATGTAGCGGCCGTTCGATGTTGGCGCGACGACGATGGGTTGCAGCAAGCCGCGGTCCTTGATGGTCGCGGCCAGTGCATCAATCTCGGCCTGGTCGAACTCCCGGCGAACCTGCGCGGGGTCTGGATCAATGTCAGCGAGCGGAAGGCGCTGAAACCGCCCAGCTGCCTTGAACTCGGTATTCGCGGGGACGGCCGAAAAATCCATCGCGTCCATATCGAAGTCGGCAAAGCTCTTCTTCGCCGGTTTGACAGCTGCCTTGCTCATGCGGCTTCCCTCTCAGCTTGATCGACAATGTAGGAGACGACTTCGCGCAGGACCGGCGCGCTGCGGCGCGTATCCTTGGCAAGTCGCCACACGGGAATTTCGAGAAGGGCCGCCTCGCGCATATGCTCGCGGTGCGGGATGGTATGCGGGACAACATTGGCGGGTAGCGCCTGCCCGATCCGCTCCATGAGCATTTTAGACACTTCACTCGTCGTCTGCACACGATTGAACACGATCCCGAAGCGGGTTTCGTTGCCCTCCCCCCGAACCTTATTGGCAAGGCTGATGCTTTGCGAAATCTCGTTGAGCGATTGCCGTGCGGTTTTGTCGGGGTCTAAAGGCACCGCGACATAATCGGATGCGATCAGCGCCATAAGGTTGCGGCCATCCCAAGCCGGGGCCGTGTCGATCACGCAATAGTCGTAGTGCTTGGCAAGGCCGGCACGAATGGCGCGAACATAGGCGGCGATGTGCTGGCCCTGCTGCGGGCCGTCAGTCGTCAGTTCGACCACTTGCCTCGTGTTCTTGAAGCAAGCCAGCGCCGGAGGTTCCTCGCCGGGGGCGAAGTCGAGTATCGACTGAACCGGCCCGATCTGCTCGAACTCGGCTTTCAGCATTCCGGCACTGTGGCATTGCTTGTCCAGGTCAAGGACCACGACACGCTTGCCCTGCTCGGCCAGATGCCACGCGATATGACAGGTAAGCATGGTCTTGCCGATGCCACCGCGCTCATTAGTCACTACGATTGTTCGCATTGAGAATCCCTTCAATGGCTGCGCCACGGGCTACTTGTGCCAGCGGTTATGGGCGGCGCTATTTCCCGATCCGAAGCGATACTGCGACTGCATATACCATGGGTTCGGATCGTCATTCAGGTGAAGGCCCTTGCGCTTGCGACGCGGGCTGGTTGGTTCGGTCGGTGGATCTTTGCCGAAGATAGCCGCCAGCACGAAAGCTGCGACCACGGCCACGCCCCACCAGCCAAAGGCAGCGTGGGCCAGCGTGGCGACAATAAGAGCCACGATCAGCATGAGCGCGCCAGCTGCGATCAGCAGGATAAGCCACGCCAAAAGCATAGCCGTCCGTAGCGCGCTTGCTGCACGCCGGAGTTTGCTGACGATCTGACGGCGCATAGTGACCTCCTAAGCTGTGCGGCTCTCGCCTCGATCGGAGCCGATCAGCTTAGGGAAAGGCTGCTCCCTAAAGATGTTCGGCACTTGAGTTCGCAGTGCGTGGGACATTCGGAGCGCCGTTATCAAAGTGGCGTCCTGCCTGCCGTTCTCGATGGCGGCGACTGTTTCAGGTGAGACGTGAATCCTCGCCGCCAGCTCGGATTGCGTAAGTCCGGCAGCGATGCGCAAGCTCGCTACACGATTGAACAGTTTGGCCGCCACAGATGCCTCGCAAAATTAGACCCTATTATCGTTAGGGTCTATGAGAGGCATTGTCCACAAAAAAGGGCGGCCGCTAGGCCGCCCGTCTTATGGGGAAAGGGAGGGGGCTTAATCAGCCCCGCCCCTCGTCAGGATGCCCAGCCCCTCAGCGATCAGGTCCACCGAGTAGCGGGTTTCGCCATTGCTCTCGTAGCTGTTCTGGCGGACCCGTCCGGTGATGTGAACCAGGTCGCCCTTGCCCAGATCAGCGGCGCGCTCTGCCAGCTGGCGGAAGAACGTCACACGGTTCCAGTGCGTATCGGTCTTCCATTCATCGCCATCCTTGCGGTTGTAGTTCGCGGCGACGGAAACGTGGGTGACTTTATCGGTCGTATCGACACTGCCAACGCGGCCGATGATCCGAAATTCAGCGATGTTCTGCATGGTAGTCTCCTTTGGATAAGCGTTGCTGACGGATTTTTTGCGGCGGAGCTGAGCCACGCGGGCAAGCTGAAAATGGGAGGGTCCGCTTGCGGAAACCCAAGGCCGAAGGCCGGTTTTCTGCTTGCCCGCATTAGTGGCGATGCGCAGTTCGTATCCGTCAGACAGCAACGCCCAAAGGAAACCGCCCGAGTAGATGCAGCAATTTGGACTGGCGGTGGTGGCAGCTGCCACCGGCCATTGGCGCCCATAGGTCGCTGCGCTCGATCGGCATGGGGGCGATTGGAAAACCCTGTCGCGGCTCCGCCGCTCTTTCCCTGGCTGGCAGTCCGTTGACGCGGGCAGGGGACTGCCGGTGGCAGCTGCCACCGGCGCGAAGCCGAACAGAAAGGGCAATCAGCGTTTCCGCTCACGGTGATTTCGCTGAGGGCTGGGTTCTTGCACCTGGGCGGCGCGATGCGCCGCCCATACTCGCTTGACTGTGCTGCGGTCGCAATCGGCCAGCTCTGCCGTTTTGGCAATGCTCTTGCCCGCCTCGCGCAATGCCACAATGCGGGCGTGCGTTGCCCGATCGCCTTTGCGCCCTCCGCTGCGACCTGCGGCTTTTGCCAAGGCGATACCCTGGCGCTGTCGCTCGCGGCGATCGGTGTAATCGTCGTGGGCCATCTGTAAGGCGATCTTCAAGAGCATCGCCTGAACAGATTCGAGCACGATGCGGGCGATGCCATCGGCATCGGCCGCGAGGTCGGACAGGTCCACGACGCCGGGAATGGCAAGTCGCGCGCCTCGCGCACGAATTGTCTCAACCAGCTGCTCAGCCTCGGTCAAGGGGAGACGACTTATCCGGTCGATCTTCTCCGCGATCACTACTTCGCCGGGTTGAAGATCGGCAATCATGCGCAAAAGCTCGGGGCGGTCGGCGCGGGCACCCGATGCCTTCTCTCGATAGACCGCCGCGACATAGTAGCCTGCGGCCTTTGCTTCGCCCACGATCGCGTCTTGGCGACGCAAATCCTGCGCGTCGGTGCTGACGCGCAGATAGACGCGGGCAATCTGTGGGGCAGGGGAAGGAACGTTCTCAGTCAGCAAGGTCAGGCCCCTCGGGCGGCGATGAGCGAAGCTTGGCAATGCCTGCGTCCGCTTGTGCGATTTCAATTCCGCACTGGCGCGCTCTTGCGCGCAATCGCTCAAGCTCAGAATTGCGGGGGAGAAACATGCGAATGACCCGGTTCCGTCCTTCTAGCGCGATTATGCGCTGCGCAAGATAAGCCGCCTCATCATTCAAGGCCTGGTGCTGTTCCTCCGCCTTGCGTAGCTGGCGCTCCCACGCTCGCTTTCGAGCTTTCGCGCGCCGCCTTTCATCGCGGTGTCGAGCATCAATCCTTTTTTGGTCCTGCTCTCTGGCCGCTGCTTCGGCCGCGCTAGCGGCAACTTCCTCTTCCCGCGCCCTATCAGCATTTCGCTTCGCAATGAGCGCATCGAGCACGGCCGCGTCCGTGCCGAGATTGTTCATCACCCATCGCATCCGTCTGTAGGCCTTTGCTTCGATCTGTCCGATCGAACCAGGCGAAAGCCCCACCACACTTGCCACTGTTCGCTGCGTTTGCGCTTCCCCCTCGGGACCACCAATCCTTAGGCGCACAATTTGCTCTTCTCGCGGTTCGAGAGTTGCTAGCAGTTTGTCCATAATGTGAGGATCGTTGATCCGCTCGATCGCGCTGCCGCCGAGGCTATCAGCCGAAGCCGTTGCGCTATGGTTCGCCGTCTTGGCAAGCTTCGCATTAAACAGCGCGATCGGTGACTGCATGTTCATTATCCCATGTTCCAGCACGAACATGGCGCACAATCTATACCATCTGCGCTAGGCGCGAAAGCCATGGCGCAATTAGTTGCTTGAGCAACCCTATTGCGCCATGCTGCCTGTGCCGACATTCTGCGCCTAGCGAGAAGGACGCGAACACGATGCCAACCATATACCTGAAACGAACATCGCCGTTGATGACCCAGCTCGGGGCCAACATTGCGCGCGAACTAAAGAAGCTAGGCATAACTCAAGGGGAGTTGTCCGAACGCTCGGGCGTTGCGGCGTCGCATATTTCATACATGGTTCGGGGACAAGGCAATCCCACGCTTGATACCTTGGAGAGCCTTGCCGGTGTTTTCAGATTATCGGTTGTCGAATTATTGGCAGAGGATAGCATTTCAGACGATCAGTCCTGAAAGGCTGTCGCTTTTTTTGATTGGAATGATCTATGTCCAGTAACCCGCCCCCCGAATTTGACCGTCTGCCACAAGATGCGCCACTGGTGCGGGCAATGGGTGGAGCGCTCTCGATCTTTGCCACCCTGCTTGCGCGCCAAGGCATTGTCGAGACGGAAGAGGTCGCAAACTTGCTGGGTATCTATGCGGTCGCGACAAGCGAAGTCGATAATGAAGAGGGCATGATTTTGGGATGCTGGGCAGCTATGATCCGCGACGTAGCGGAGCAACAGCGCAAAGCTGCTCGCGGCTAACCCTGGCGCGTATGGCGCCCCCCGTGCGTCGCCTCGATCTGCTGGGCCAGCTCGGCCAGGTGATCGGAATCAAGTAGATCCTCTGCGGCAAGATCGACCGCGAAAAACTCGCGTTCGCTGGGAGGTGCTCGATCGGCAGCGAAAGCGGCCAGATAGGGCCGCGCCTCGACCGTGGCGATCCAGCGCCAGAAAGCATTGCCCTGGCCGAATACACCGCTCTCGAACATATCCAACCGTGCTTGTGCGAAGTCGATCAATTTGCGCCTCCTGACAATCGGGCGGTTCGGCAAAAAAAGGGAGGCCGAAGCCTCCCTTTGTCTTACTGGAACAGTTTGATGAAAGCGGGCGCAAGGCCGATGACTGCGAGGACGAAACCGACGCTGCCGATGACCCAAGTTTGTGCCGTCAGCTTGCTTTCGATTCCCTTGTTCGCCTCCTGAACCTTCACGGCGATATACTCCTCAATAGCCTCTACAACTTCCGCTGCGGCGTCGTCGGACAGATTAGCCGCTTTCAGTGCTCTAAACAATTTGATGTGCATCCGGTTCTCCTTCTCGTTGGTGACGGGAGACACCCGGCATGGGCACCGGCGCCGGCTGTCAGGGACCGCGAAGCGGCCGCGTCAGCGGGCGGTGGGGGAGCCGATTTGCGCAGCAAATTGGGGGAACCGCCGATCCTTGAAAGCTGGCGCGCACCCATGCCAAAATGCCACGACACACAGAGAGAAGAGATTGCGGGGGGCGGGGTTCGATGCCCCGCCCCCCGCTCCATGTAGCACCGAGATCATCGGTTTTGCCCAACGGGCGAAAAGGGGCGGGCCATGCCCGCCCCTCCGGCGTCAGCCGGACTGACCGCGCTTCGCCTTGGCCTCAAGGACAAGGGCGACAAGCTGCGGGTCGAAACACTCGCCGCGCTCAATGTTGCGGATGCCGGGACCGTCCAGCACATCATTGATGCGATCCGCAATGATCTGCGCCAGCTCGTCGGACACAGCCTCAATGTCGGCGCTCGTTTTGCCGATGAACATCGGATCTTTCGGCCACATGCTTTCGGCCTCAAAATGGTCCTTATCGTTGACCGCATTTCTCAGGGCGTCGATCGCAGCATTTCCAAGCGCGCGCTCGAAAGCCAGCTGGGCGAACAGACGATGAGACATAACAACCTCCTTGTTGCCGGAATTGGCAAGGCCAAGGGGAGGGTCGCGCCGGGTCGGGTCAGGGACCGCGAAGCGGCCGCGCTAGCGGGCGGTGGGGGAGCCGATTTGCGTAGCAAATTGGGGGGACCGCCGATCCTTGATGCGGCCTGGTGCGTCCCTCATGCTAGGAAGACACTGACGGGGGGATTTAACAAATCAACGCCTGCCCGAAGGGCAGACCGCTACCTTGGGGCTTCCCTCGCCCGCACCATGGCGCTGTATTCCAGCAGTGCTTGCCGGACATTCTCATCATCGGTGACGGTAAGGGCATGGCTGGTTGCGGACGCATGATCCGTCCGCATTTCAAGCCACGAGATACGCGCTGCATCTGGCTTCTGACGGTCCTGTTCCAGTGCGATTTGTTCGCTGTAACCGGCGATCACGTCATTGATCGCCTCAAGCGCTGCCTCATAGGCAATGGCCTGATCTTGCGTCCACAAGGGTTCTTTGGGGGCGTCCATAGTCACAGGTCGATTTACGGTCTCAAACCGCCTGACGGCAAGCTGCACTCCATCACCATTTTTGAGCGAGCCAAGCGAGTTGCTGGCCGATTCCAAGCCCTTCCATCGGCGCGGATGCGCGCCGCTCGATTTGCGGCCACAAAGGATCGCGATAGTGCCGGCCTGCGAGAACGATCAGCGGCGCGGCGGCATCAATCTGATCGGCCATCGCCTCGATCACGCGCACGCCCCAAAGGCGGCGCGCGCTTGCCTTCATCGCGCCTAGCGTCTCGTCATAAGGCGCGATCACGGTTTCCGGCGCGATCAGGCCATGCTTTGCGGACAGGATGAACCATTGCCCTTCCTGCCGTTCGACATAGGCGCGAGCCTTCCGAAACCATGGCGATGCGTAAAGATCGCGAGCCGGGGCGGGGCGGTCCAGCTTCGCGGCAACGCAAGCGACAAGGAAAACCGGAGCCGGGGACGGGGCCGGGTTGATGGCAGGCAAAGGGGCGGACTCAAGATCAGCAATGACGGTGCAGCGGCCCCATTTCTGCAACTGGCGCTGCCAGCCTTTCGGTGGTCCCTTGCGCTCGGCAACATGGGAAAGGGTCGGGCCTCCGAACAGGTCGGGTTGTTCCCCGATGCGTTGCACCGGGGGAACGTAGCGGGGTTCTCGGATGCAATGGCGCGCCATGCTCGATCCCCTCAAAAGGCGAAAGCGGTCTGGCCGCTCGCCTCGGTGAAGCTGGCGCTATCGCCTGCGGCGTAGCGGTCGCGGCCCTTGGGGGACCATTGCAGGAAACCGGCACGGTCATAGGAAAACCAACCGTCCTCGATCCCGACGATGAAGGCCCATGCCTCATCCTCGGCGCAGATGCCGTGAGCGTTGATCGCCCAATATTCGGCGCTGCGGTCTTGCTTGCACGGGGACGGGGCGGAAAGGCTTAGGATCAGCGCGGCGCGGTCGGTCGGCTCGGTGGCATCCATCGCGCGCATGATCTGGCGGGCCTCGGCGGTGTTGATATGACCGCTCGCCCTCTTGTCCTCATGGTGCGAGTAGCGAAGGCCATAGGCAACGGCCTTGAAGATGTTGCGTGGTTCGGTGAACTCCTGCGTTTCGAGCAATTCGCGCCATTTCCCGGCGCTGATAAGGTCCACCGCATGATGCCAGAGCGAATGAGCGCGGTTGCTGTAGCCGTGGCGGTTCGTCACGCCATCGCGGGCGATCTCGATCCCTAGCGCGCGCTCGACGTGCTGCACGAAAGGATGGGCGGCAAGCAAAGGATGGCGAAGGCCGATCTTGCGCGGCTCGTCCTGCTCTGCGCGGATAACCTCGATGGGGAATTGGAACAGGCGCGACGGCAGATTCCACGGTGCGGAAAGGGGAAAGTCGCGGGGCACATCAAGCGCCCCGTTAATGTCCAGCAGAAAGCCGCTTGTCGCGAAGCCTGCGGCAATGATCTGGTCGCCCAGCTCGTCGGCCTGCGCCGTGCGGATCGCGGGGGCAGCGCTCATGCGCTCAACTCCGCATAGGTGGCGCTGCATTCGTAGCGGATCGCATCGCCATCCCACATAGGACCGCAAATGCCCTTGAATTTCGGTGCGCCCTGCAACTCAAGCCGCTGGCTCGGATTGCTGTTGTAACCGCTGCATTGAAACCCCTCGACCGCTGCCCGGTTGACGATGGTTTCAAAGGTCGCGCCCTCGATCTCGATCCGGTCAAAGTCCTGCTCGGTCTGGCGGTAGATACGGATTTTCATGGGCTTTCCCTTCCTAATTGAGCCGAAGGCGATGACGGGTCATCGACTTCTGCCGAAAGCGGGCGACGCTGGGCCGGGGAATGCCGCAAACGGGGCCGATCAGGGGGGAGGGGGATCACCCGTCCTGCACGGAGCGTAGCGAAGGAAGGGCGGGGAAACCCGCCTGATCGCCAAGCGGAGCCGCGCAGCGGCGGAGACGGTCTAGCCCTTGCGGCAGGGGGCAGGAACAGGCCCCAAAACGCGCCAGATCAGCGCGGCGGCTTGCCGCCTCAATCTGCGCCAGGACAGGCGGTGGCAGCTGCCACCGCCTGCACCGATCAACCCGGCTTGCGGATCGCAAGCAAAACGGTGTTCACGTTGGTTCCAGCGTGGGCGAAAGAACCGGGGGGAAGGTCGATCCATTTACGACCGTGAAAATAGATCGCCTCGCAACCGGCGATCATGCGGTGTAGCGCCTTGTGGCGCTGATCCTCGCCATACTCTGCCCGCGCGCTCATGATCGCCACCAGCACGCCTCCCGGTTTGAGAAAGGCGAGGGCATGGCGCACATGGTCACAGTCGCGGCCTCGATCAAAAGGCGGGTTCATTATCACTGCGTCGAACGGTGCATAATGGGCCGGGTCCAGTGCGAGAAAGTCGCCCTCGATCGCATCGGCAAAGCCATGGATTACCCGTAGCTCATGGGCGAAGCCGGGTTGCAGCTCCACGCAAGTTACATCGGCACCGGCGTTGCGTGCGGCCGAAGCGAGCGCGGCCTTTCCCGCGCTAGGCTCTAGAACGCGCTGGCCTTTGCTGATTCTCGCATGTTCGATGACCTGGGCGGCGATCTCCGGAGAAGTCATGAACGCGCCGAAATTCTTGGCGGGCGTGATATGATAGGCCGGGGCCGCTTCTGCCTCGGTCGTCTCATAGCCGTCACCGATAGCCTCGCCGTAATATTCCGCGAGCAACAGATTCACACTCTGCAAAAGGTCGTCACGCTCGAACCATATGTGCAGATTGCCATTCTTGAAGACGCGAACTCGGAAATAGTCGCCCTCGATCACCGTTGGCAGCGATCCGCGCACGCGCGCAGCATCGGCAACTTGTGAGGCGATGCTGTGGCCCTCTGAAACAGGGGGCTTTTCGTCCAGTTCCAGAAAGACGCGCTCCACGTCCCGCAACGTGTCGCGGCGCTCGTATCGGTCCCATGATCCCCATTCGTTCAAGGCGCGGTCGATGATGAGACGCGCGCCGATCTTGAAACCGTTGTGCGAGCGAAAGCGGCGATCCAGCTTGGCGAAGACGTTGGCGATGCCGCGCAAATAGAGGTCGCGCCGGTTGGTCCAGATATTTCCGAAAGTCGCGGCGCAGTTGTCGGGCGTGAACGGCACGGGATCATCGCGCAAGCCGTCATGAAACTCCTTTCGGGCCTGCTGGTCTAGCAGCTGGTCGAAACCCAGCTGCTCCATGAGGGCCGCCCAGCACCGGCGGTCCATCGTGTGCGTCAAGACGCGCTCGAAATTGTCGCGTGCGTCGATGGTCTGGCGCGCTCCCGTCTCCTTGTCGCGCTGGTCGATAGGCTGCGACTGGATGAAAGCGCGAGTCAACGTGTCCTCGGTCCAGTCGCGGCCACATGACAGCGATAGTGGGCCGCCAAGGGTCAGGCGCGCCGCCTCGTCGCGGGTTGCATGGTAGGTGTCATAGAGGCCGAGCCAAAGGGCTATGGCCTTGTCTCGGCCGTCGCAAATATCCGCAATCTGCGCGGGCGTCATAAGCTCCTGGCCCATGCTCACGCCCCCCCGAGGATAAGAGCACCAAAGCCGAAGCCCTCGGCGGCGTCCTCGATGGTGGTCACAAGGCCGTCAAAATCTTCATCCGGTCCTAGTAGGTCGGCAATCTCGATGACGGCGGGAAGGTCAGCGCCATGATTTTCGGCAAGGTCTTTGATGTAGCCGAAGCGGTCAAAATTGCCCTCTTCCTCATAGCGAGCGAGCGGAATGGTGCGGGCGGCGTTGATCCGAAGAATCGTTGCCAACGGAATGTCGGTCATGTGCTGTTTTCCCTGCCTAGAATGGAGCCGAAGGCGATGACGGGTCATCGACTTCTGCCCAGCGGCGAGCAGGGCCGGGGAATGCCGCAAATCAGGGCCGATCAGGGGGGAGGGGGATCACCCGTCCTGCACGGAGCGTAGCGAAGGAAGGGCGGGGAAACCCGCCTGATCGCCAAGCGAGGCCGCACAGCGGCCGAGACGGTCCAGCCCTTGCGGCAGGGGGCAGGAACAGGCCCCAAAGTCGAACAGCGGACGCGGCGGCATTGCCGCCTCAATCTAGGGAAAAGCGCCCGCCAGGTCATAGCATAGCGGTGACCTAGAGGACGCTGCGGCATGTCGCCGGCGACATGCCCAACGGATAGCGCCGGAAGCATCCGAGCAATCGGATCCTCCGTCATTTTAATTGCCCGAGCGGTTGCGCGACACGTCCGCATAAGGCTTGCGGCGGCACTGGCTGCACCGAAGCCGCGCGATCAGCTCGTAAATGCGGGTATCGAAAGAAATGCGGCGCGAGCGGGCGAAGTCGCCCAGCGGGGCGACAACGCGGCGACCGCAAGCGCAATAGATGCGCAGATAGCAGCCTTGCCGATACCAGATAGGATCAATGGGCTTGGGGCGGTTGTAGTTCGCGGCCATTGGGCGCTTATGCGCCAAAGGGAACAGACGGGGAACACCTCGCGCGCGCGTCGGTTATTGGATTGGCAAGGGAAAAGGGCTATATAGGCAATGCTTCGTGTGCTGATTCATTTCACGCACCTACCTGAACCCGCCGTGCTGTCACACGGCGGGTTCAAACATTTAGGGCGGGCGGCCCTGTCAGACCACCCGCCCCGCTAGATCAGCCCTTATCGGACTTCCCCAGCTTCACAATTGCGATCACGAGCGCGACGGCTGCGATCGTCAATTGAGCTGCTTCATATGCTGTCAAATCACATCACCTCCTTTGAGCGAGAGGATTTGCGAAGGGCCGCTGTCACAGTCCCTCGCCCTCGCTCGATGGGGGCTATACAACGGATTGGCGAGAATGCGCGCGAAACGCGCTTCACATTTTCGTGAAGCCGTTGGATGATCGCCGGCGACCGTTGATGAAAAGGGGAAGCTATGGGCCTCGTATCGCAGGTTAGCGCCGATGACCGGGAAAGTGCATGGCGAATAATCCGTCATCGCGAAATCATGGAACGACTGATTCCGCTTTGGGCTGTGCTTGGCGTTGCGCTGGTGCTGATGGGCGTGGACCTGGGCGGGCGTCTGCTGTGGACGCTGCCAATGATCGGATATGTCTTTGGGGTGATGGCGGTCGATCACGGCCCTGATTACCGCGCCGCGAATTATTGGGTGCCGGTCCTGGGAAGCCAAGCGGCGGCGCTGCTGCCTCTCATCGCCAGATTCTAGATCTCTCTGGAGCGGTGGCAGCTGCCACCGCTCCACGCGCGTCAAGCTCTGGCCTCGAAGCGGGCGATCAGCTGTTCCGCTACGGAAGTAATTTCGGCGGGGTCGGCGGTTTGAGTGCAATCGCCGCCTACAACAGCGCCGAGCGTGCCGCCGTCCAGTTGGACAACGTGGACACGCCACACGTCGCGCCGGAGTTCGTATTGATCGGGAAGCGGCCTCTGCATGATTTCATGAAACACCAGGTCAACCCATTGGCGCGCGTCCGGATCAGAAGACGCATCGGCGTAGTCGGCGCGGCTCGCCATGACGCTGTATCGGTCGCCTAGCATGAATTGGCGTTCGCGCGCGCGTCGGTCCTGCTCGATCCGCGTCACGCGATCTTTTTCCGCCCGCTTCATGGCCTGTTTCATCCGAACATCGTCGGCGCTGCGCGTCAGCGCCGCCATGATGTTGAGGACGCGCGCGGGCATATAATGCCCCGCGCGCTCGGCCGCCTCGATCACAAATTGCAAATCGCTGATCTCGGTGGGGGAGAGGGTGACGCGAACGGCGCTCGCCGTGTTGCTGATTTTCATGGCTGCGGCTCCGGCTCTTCCTTCGCCTTGTAGGCGGCAAGGCCGATCCACGATCCGTTATCGCCGCGAAACTGGCGCACAACATCGCCACCGTCCCAATGGCCGGTGAAGATGCCGCGCCGGTTGATGCCGCCGACGGGGCGCGTGCGCGCCGCCAGAAGGCGGGCGCGGCGCGTGTCTCGATCTAGGTGGCGCATGGGTTGCATGGTCAATCCTTCCTATTCGCTGGCGGTGTCGAGTTGCGTGCCGATCTCGTCGGCGTCGAAGTCTTCAAGGGCTGAAATCGCGCTTTCCAGTTCGGAAACTGCGGCGTCCATCGCCTGCGCGCGTTCGCTGTCCTCAAGACTGGGGGGCAGATTTTCGCGGGCGGCCTGCTCGTCATCCTTGACGGTTTCGAGCATGTCGCGCGCCTCATCCAACAGGGCCTTGCCCTTGTCGATCAGCACGCGGGCGGCGGCGATCTGCTTGCGGCGTTCGCGGTTCATGCCTCTGCCCTCACGTCGCCGCTGTCGATCTGGAAGCCTGCGCGGGCCAGCTCGTCACAAAGGGCGCGCTGCCGATCCTCGCGGGTGCCGCTGGTGGCGATGTAGCTGCACCGGCCATCGTGGAAGGCGAAGCCTGCGCGTTTCAGGCATCCGCGAAACCGCTGGTGGGTGCGGTCGCTCCAATCCAGTGTGCCCGCATAGTTGCGGAAGGCGGCGACAGCGCAGACGGAACCGTAATTCTCATCACGCCAGCTAAGCTCGATCACGGGGGGCGATTTGGTCATGGTGGCCTCCCTCAATATTCGCTGGTTAGGAGAATGGTGAGCACGCGGATTGTGGCATCGGGATTCCATGGTTCGGCGCTGCCAAATTCAAGATCGCGGTCGTAATAGTCGAACTTCCACATGACCGAGAGGGCTGGGCGCGTGCTGTCGTCAGTCCAGCGGGTATGCCATTGGCCGATCACATCGCGATAAAGGAAACCGGCGTCATGCTCGCCGTGAGGATCGTTGTCGGGTGTGAAATCCTCAAAGCCCTCGATCATCTTGAGAATGTCGGACTGCGTATTCTCGTCCAGCGCCGCGATGCCTTGCGTAATCACGGTGCGACAAGTCACGCCCATCGTTCGCCGCGCAATGTCGTTCAGCGCCGCAACGGTGGCGATCTGGTCAGTTGTCGCTTCCATTTTCCTCACTCCTTTAGGCGAAGCCGCTGCCTGCGGCCTGCGGCTCTGACCCGCTGGCGAAGCGCGGGATGGGGAGGGGGGAGCAAAATCGATGGGAGTGGTGCGGGCGGCGCGACTAGGGAGGCCCCGGCGCGCGCGAGCGCGCCGGAACTGGCCGAACTTGTCGGGCAACCCGGTCCTGTCGATTATGCTTCGGGAACGAAAGGGCGGGTGCCCTTGGTGTTCCCCCGGTGGCAGCTGCCACCACTGACGGAGCGCGGCCCTGGGCCGCTCGATCCTATGTGGCAGCTGACAGACTACGAAGCGCGCGGCCCTGGCCGCTCATTTTCAGCGCTCGCGGTCCTTTGATTTCTCGGCGGTCGGCGTCGGTGATTTGCCTTCGCGCAATGTTGCGGCGACATGGGCCTTTGCGCTTTCGACGATCTGCGCCAGCTGTTCCTTCGATGCGCCGCGCTCGGTAGCTGTCGCGACGCGCTTATCAATGGCGAGCTGGAATTGCGCGAACCTGGCATCGGCGCGGTTCTGCTCAGGCGAGTTTTTCTCGAATTGCGCGGCAAGGCGTAGATCAACCTGACTGACGCCGGGAGGCATGACTTGCAGACGTAGCGCGCGATCGGCGGCCTGAATGTCGCGGTCGGTCATTTTCGAAAGGAAATCTGCGGCGCCCGCGCTGATGGCGCGGACTCTTTGCAGCGGGTCCATACCCTCGGACCAATTGACTTCGATCTGATGATAGCGGCGTTGCTCAATCAGCTGAAGGTGGTGCATCGGCCCTTTGGGATCGCGGAAAAAGGCAAGCTCCTGCGCTGAACGCGCGGCCAGCTGGCGCATGTCAGCGGACGTTTCCGCGATCCGATTAAGCTGCTCATGCTGCCGCGACGCAACGGTTTGCGCAGTAGGTAGGTAACGGCTGATTTGATCCTTGGCCTGCTCGATACTCATTGCGCGTCGTTCGCCAACTGGCATGAGAGATTCCATCGAGGGTGGAAACGCGATGCCCGCTGGCCCACGCGCTGGCTCGACGCGGTTCTGTTCGAGGGGCATGGTATCACGGATGACTTTGGCGAGGGAGGCGTGATTTCCAGTATGGAAGCTGTCGCGGCTCGCCTCCATCCAGTCCTTCGGCCCCATTGCCTGGATCGAGACGAATTTCTCGGCCGCAAGGGAATGTAGCTGCAAGTGCAGCCGCATGGTGCGACCATTGCCCTCACGGAACGGATGAACGGCATTTAATTCGGAAATATGCCGCCCCATGGTATCCGCAAAGCGATCACGATCCATCGACTTGAGGGTTTGGAGGTCGGGCAGCTGCTTAAATTCGTGCTCCATGCTGCGGGCAATGAAGTGCGCTCGGGCAAAAGTGCTGCCGGGTTTGCTTATGTCCACAGTCCGAAAGCGCCCCGCCCAATCATATACGTCCTGAAACAGATGATTGTGCAGTTCGCGATACTCGCGCGCGTTCGTCGCCGGCGCGGCGCGCTGCACAACCAGCTCGCCATGTCGGACAACCGAGAAGAAAGCTTCTCGCTCCTTGAGGATATTATCGTCGCGGATTCCCAGCTTGTTCCGAAGAACGTCGCTGTTACGCCAGGTGTAAGGGTCGCTCACCTGTCATGCAGCGAGTTTCTGGCGGGACAGAACATCACGGTTGTAGTCCTGCGCCAGACCAATCGCCACATCGACGGGAATTTGGGTTTCGACCAACAGCAAACAAAAAGAGTGGTCATCCGAAACCAATTCAAGTCCTTCAATCTTGCAATTTGCGATTGCTTCGCAATAAGCTGCCATCACGTCAGGAATCTCTTCCTGCCGACGCGGCTCATACCCCATCGCCTTGATGCGATTCCTGTAGGTGTCGATGATATTTTCCATTTTGCACCTAAAAACGACCTGCTCCCGCCCATAGTTAACATGTCGGGATTTGTATATAAACCACATTGAGTAGCCCCCATATTTCACTTTCCTGAAATGGGACGCCGCGCTTGCGCGGCGTCTCGTGCATTTAGCAGGGCGGGTCATTCAATCCGCTTGGTCGGTCATCATCGCCAACAGGTAGTCGGCGGCGTTCTGAGCCTCACGGGCAGCCTCGAAAATCGCGCGCTTGTCGTTGCGGAGCGCGGTCAACCAGTGCTCGATATACGCGGCATGGTCTTCGCGTTCCTCGACCTTGAAACCGACAATCGCGCCGATGAAGGATGCGCCCAGCTCGGCTACGAGCTCGTCCCTCGCATAGTCGGCGCGGCTCGTTGAAATCAGGGTTTTCCGGTTGAGGCGGCTTTCATGCCCTGCATGATGCACGGCCTCGTGCGCAAGCGTGGCATAGTAGTCGTCGGCGGAATGGAACGCTTCAAAAGCAGGCATTTGGATATAGTCGTCGCGGGTGTGGTAATAGGCTTGCGATCCGCCGATGCGAACGGTTGCGTCGATGCGAGAGAACATCACTTCAAGCTCAACGTCGCGGGTTTCGGGATTGGTAATGATCGGGGCGGGCGCGGGATATTTGCCGTCCAGTCCCTCGACCTGATCGGCATTGAAAACCGTGTATCGTTTCAGAAACGGAATGGCGCGCTCGTCGTCCGTCTCGGAGTCCTTCACGACAAGCTTGTTAGCATAGACAACGGTGGTCCCCTTGCTGCCCTTCCGGACATTGCCGCCAAGCTCCAATGCCTGTTTGAAGGTCAGCCAATAGGGGGAGGCGAAGCCCTGACGCATGGCGCTGGCCCAAAGGCTGAGGACGTTGATCCCACGATAGGCGACCCCATTGTGCCGGAGCGGAATGGTCGGCCCACCGCTCCACGGCTTCACCCAAGGCTTGGTGCCCGCTTCGAGCATCGCAAGAATGTCGTCGGTGACGGCCTGATAAATGTCGATCCGGTTCGTTTCCTTAGCCATTTTCCTCACTCCTTTAGGCGAAGCCGCTGCCTGCGGCCTGCGGCTCTGACCCGCTGGCGAAGCGCGGGATGGGGAGGGGGGAGCAAAATCGATGGGAGTGGTGCGGGCGGCGCGACTAGGGAGGCCCCGGCGCGCGCGAGCGCGCCGGAACTGGCCGAACTTGTCGGGCAACCCGGTCCTGTCGATTATGCTTCGGGAACGAAAGGGCGGGTGCCCTTGGTGTTCCCCCGGTGGCAGCTGCCACCACTGACGGAGCGCGGCCCTGGGCCGCTCGATCCTATGTGGCAGCTGACAGACTACTAAGCGCGCGGCCCTGGCCGCTCATTTTGGCGGCGGCTTGCATGATTTTGTGCTGTTCGTCGCACCCATCGGGATTTTCTTCCTCAACAGGCGCATTCGCTAATCGCAAAGGCCGGGCGGTGGCAGCTGCCACCGCCCCCAAGTTTGCGGGGAGCGCGGGAGTGAAGCGCGCTCCCCGTGCCGTCATGCCGCTTGGCTTTCGCTATCGGCGGCATCGGGCAAGGCAGAGGGTCGAAGGGCGGGGGGCAGGATGCGCCGCCCCGCAAGGCGCTCGTTGACCGTCACGGCAAGGTCAGAGCGCTTCATGGTCTGGCAATTCTCTACAGCGTCGTTGCCGCAACCTTCGGCCAGCAGCTTCAAGAGCGTGGCCTTGCTAAGCTGGTCATAGAATACCTGATTAGGTTCCCACTTGTCGGCCATGTTGATCTGCGCGGCTCCGACGATCTGCGCCAGCTGGCGGTCGCGGTCGCTGTGGAACGAAAGGCTCGTGATCTGCGAGGCAACGCAGTAGGCCAGCAGCCGCAATTTCGCTTCGCTGTCCATCTGGCGCATGTCGTCCAGCGTGGGTGTTTCGGCCAAGCGGTCAAGATCGGCCCTTGCGATCTCGTCAATGTCGGCAATCGTGGAATGGCCCATGACCGCATCGTCAACATGGAAGCGGTTCTTCTCGGCGGTGATTTCGGCGGCTTGTTGCCACGAATAAGCGTTGCCGCGAACCTGCCCCAAGAGGCCCGTTAAGAGCACGTCCAGCGCCAGCTCCGGGTCGCTGGCAAGGGCTTCCCGAACCGCCATCGTGCGGATGCCGCCCAGCTGATCCATGACTTTCTGCGAGTAGTCGGGGCGAGGAGGCTTGGGGCCATCGGCGGCGGTGCCCTTGGCGGTGCGGGTGAACGCGACCTGTTCGATACCGTCATGGCCGATGAAGACGATAAGCGAGTGCTCGGCCTTCTGCTCGGCGGTGAAAACGCGGCAAGCCGATACGATAGCGTCCTGTTTGCGGGTCAGGGCGCGCAACTCGTCGTCATAGTCGTGATCGTCCTCGTCCACCTCGCTTTCCCGCTTGGCGATTGCCGCCTCGATCTCGACCAGCTGCGCGGTTTCTTCCTCGGTCGGATCGCGCTCGCCAGCGGGTTCCAGATGGCCGCGCATCCAGTAGGAATCAGGCCGGTAGAGCTGCCCTTCTGCATCGCGCCAGCCATCTTCGCGCGCCGCCTTGGCGATGGCGTCGAGCCGATCTTGCACAAGGTCCATGACAAGGCCCGCATCATCGCAATAGCGACGTTCTCCGAAAAGATCGGTGGTGAAGGTGCCGCCTGCGGCGCAATAGGCTTCCTCGCCTACAATGCGAAAATGCTTGTCGGTATCGGCAACCTTCTCCTGGGTGAGCATGGCGCGGATTTGGTGGGCGTTGTCGCCGGTGCGCTTGAAAACCTCAAGCTGGCGGTCCTGATCGTCGGTCAGCGCGAAAGCCTGCGCCGCGCCCATGCCGATTTCGTCTTTCTGGAAGGCTTTGAGAATGGTCGGGTGCAGCGCCGCCAGCTTCAACACGCGGCGGACATAGGCCGGGGAGACGCCGAACGATGCTGCAACATCGTCAACGTCCTTGCCGCTGTCGATGATCGCCCGATAGGCTGCGATGGCATCGGCGGGGTGCATGTCCTCGCGCTGCGCGTTCTCGGCAAGCGAGATTTCCAGCGCCTCGTCCTTGCTGCGGATTTCAACGGGAACCTCGAAAGTGCCGGGGATGGCCTTTGCCTTCTGCAACAGCTTCAAGGCCCGGTAGCGCCGCCCTCCGGCGCAAATCCTGATTTTGCCGTCTTCATCATAGCCGATCAGGTTTTGCAGCACGCCCCGCGCCTGAATGTCGGCGGCGAGGGCTTCGATTTCCTTGGGCTTCACCTTCCGCACGTTGAGGTCGGAAAGCGCCAGCTTGTTCAGTTGGATGGTCTGGATGGTCATTTTTCACTCCTTTAGGCGAAGCCGCTGCCTGCGGCCTGCGGCTCTGACCCGCTGGCGAAGCGCGGGATGGGGAGGGGGGAGCAAAATCGATGGGAGTGGTGCGGGCGGCGCGACTAGGGAGGCCCCGGCGCGCGCGAGCGCGCCGGAACTGGCCGAACTTGTCGGGCAACCCGGTCCTGTCGATTATGCTTCGGGAACGAAAGGGCGGGTGCCCTTGGTGTTCCCCCGGTGGCAGCTGCCACCACTGACGGAGCGCGGCCCTGGGCCGCTCAAACTATTGCGGTCGCTTTAAGAAGGAGAACCAGCGGCGGCGTGGGGGCTTTGCGACAATGGGAGGATCGATCTGATCTCCGCCAGCTTCATTCCAGAAGGCTTGCCAGCGTTCTGATTCAGCGCGGAGAGCTGCGGCGCGCTCATCAACCGCCCGCAAGCGTCTATGATAATCGTGAGGGGACCTGCTCATGAAAACGCTGTGAGCCTGATTGGATAATGGATGGTGGTGTTCCAGGGTTAATGCCGGAATTATCAACGCAAGGCATGGGGTTAGAGATCAAAGCCCGGAGAGCGCGAAGCACGCGGCGATCGAGCCAACCAGAGCGATCAGGAGAACGGGACGCCTCGGCGCTGCACTGACGGTGATGGTCGCGCCGGCGCAGGCCCATAGCAAGGTGGCGGCGGGACCGGCCCGGTAGATCAGGAAGCCGATATAGCTGTTCGGCAGGAACTGCGGATAATCGACAATCAGGCGTGCGACGATCCCGCCGCCTGCGAGAATGAGCGCGGCGATCAGCCATGCCGCGATTGCCTCGATGCGCGGCGATGCACTGTGCCTGGGCGCGGCCTGCATCGTCGTTCGCGTCGCATCATTCATGCTGATCTTCCCTTATAGCCCTGACCGTCACCCGAATGGGCGGAGACGGCTTTGCTGGCTCCGTGGAGCCGCGCGGCGCAGCCGTGTGGTGGAATAGGGCAGGTTCCCGGCTCCGATCATTTGCACTTGTTCGGCAGCTGGCCCCTCTCGATCGCCAGATTCCTCATCGCCTCGTAATCGACACCCCAAAGGCCTCGTCGCTCATCGGCAGCGTCTTTCATGAAACGGGCATAGGCCAGCCCTGAATGTTGCCTGTAATCAACGGCATATCCATGGCGTACCATCGTTGCCGAAACAGATGCCCCATTCGACCGAAACCGGCACGACAGGTTAGACCCGCCCCAGCTCGTCCGCCGCGTGTTGCATATCGGCTCGATCGTCAACTTTTCGTCCTGAAAATCGCTCGTGCAATCCATGCCGCCATTTTGCTTCACCAGCTCTTCCAAATAGAGCTGCGCTGCGATCTTGGGCACATTGCCCTTGCCGTCCTCATCCGGCGCATCAATTCCCGACAACCGCACCCGCTTTTTATCGAGCGTTTCGAGCGTATCGCCGTCGATAATGCGCGGGTTCTCGACATGGATTGAAACCGGCTCGCTATTCCTCGCCTGCATCTGATTGAACAGCGCGCCGAACGCGAAAACAGAGAGAATGGGCAACGCGATTTGCTGATTTCGCGGCCATTTTTTGAAACCTCGGATCAGCACCTGGCTCTCTCCTGAAGAATGTCGTTCCAGTCCATCGGCGCCGGGGCTGGCGGGAGGATGATTTTCAGTTCGCGGTCGTTGGCAGTGAGGTGGTCGCGCGCGTCCTCTATGGCCTGTGCGGCTTCCTGGCCGTGTTGCGAGTAGATGACGATTTTGCGGATGCGTTCGGGGATCGCGATCAGGCCATAGCGGCGAATGCCGCCAGCGCCCCACACCTTGAATTTCCCGTCACTAAGCTGGGTGACGGAAACGGCTTCCTCGAAGCCTTCCGCGAGGCGCAGAACATCGCCGGTTGGCTGGCCGCCGATCCGCATGGCGGCGTGTCGGACCAGGCCGAGCGTCAATTTCGCCTCGCGCAGCGCCGCATGGTAGCGTTTCTCGCCGGTTGCTGGATCGAGCAAGATCCGCTGCACGGCGATTATGCCTTCGTCGGCCTCGAACGGCACGAGAAGGGCAGGATGCTCTTCGCGGGCGTCGGGCGGACCAACGATGCAGCGCGGAGCGAAGCGGAGCTTGAGGCCGGTCGGGTCGATTGCGCGCGAACGCAGATAGCGTTCAGCCGCGGTGCCTGCGATCGGCACGGCGGAATCCCATAGTTGGAGGGCGAGCTTCCGGCGCGAGGGTTCGGGCGCGCGATCGACCGTTTCACCGCTCGTGTGGCGATTGATTTTGCGGCTGTTGAGCGCGGACCAGACGGCTTCCTGACTGCAACCGGCCCAACATTTGAATAGGACGGCCTTCTTGCCGGGGGTGACTTGGAGCGACGGATTGCGGTCGTTGTGGGCTGGACAGCAAACCATGCCATATGAGCCGCGCCAGTGGCCGCCCATATCCGCTACGATCTGACGTGCGCGTGCTTCGACGTCCATCTGCATCGAACTTCTTTCGTCAACGGTATCCCGACATTGGGATTTATACACATTTCACGATGGCGGGCAAACGGTCGGGATACATGCCAATATCGCGCATGGCCCGACTAGGGCCATTCAATATAAATATCTCCGCCGGTTATCTTCACTTGCGGATGACTCACGTTCTTTCGCCTCAATCGCTTGGCCCAGGCTGGCGAGAATGTCCGCCAGCTCGCGCTTGTCCCGCTCTTCGCGGGTTAGCTCCCATAGGGGCAGCTGATCCCTCATGCGCTCCATGTCGCGCGCCGCCTCGATCTGGCGATATTGTTCGCAAGCGGGGGCTGGATCGGCCGCGACGCCGCGACGGCGGCGAGCAGCGAAGATTTTCGAGAGGAAGGCGGGGAAGAGGAAGCGATAGGCGTTCGTGGCCTGCTTGATGCGCGGGCCAGCGCCTTGCGCTTCGTGGTCGGGAACCGGCTCGTAGCGCCTGAACCAGTCGATAATTCGCGCGTCTTTGAGACGCGAAAGCGCCTGAACGACGCAATTCTTGCTGAGGCCGGTTCCATCCATGATCGTGTGAAGACTGGGGAACAGCGCGCCAGTGCTATAGTCGATGACACGGGCCAGGAACTCGATGATCTGGATGCCGGCCTGTCCGATAGCTCCGTTGCGAATGCGCGGTGTGGTTGTCCGCCGCTGCGCGAGCGTTTGCCGCTCGTAGAGCTTTGCGGCTTCGATCATCTCGCGCATCTGGCGAGCATTGCGGATCGGTGTGTAAGCCTTGGCCCGCTTTTCGTGGCCTACGGCGATGCTGCCGGCCCAGACTTTGACGCGCGGTTTTTCGGCACGCGCAAGCAAGGCGCGGTCGATCGTGGCGAGGCCGGTGCTACGCAGCACGGCGCCTATGGAAGTGGTCATGCGGACCTCCCTTCGTCGGTCCCGCGAGGCCAAGCACCATCGCTCCCGAAAGCACGCTTTCGAGATTGACTTTCGCCGCAGCACCACCGATAAAGAGAGCCAAGTTAGAAGCGCTCACTTCGGTGGCACAAACAGCCCTCGCTCAGCCAAGCGAGGGTTTTTTGTTGTCCTGTCGCCTCGGGGAGCCACCCCGCACGCAACAGATGAATCGCCGACTCCAAGGCGGAATCAGCGCGTCATAACTGGCTCAAGTTTAAGGGGTTGGCAAGAATAAGCGTGCGCGCACGCTTATAACGCGCTCGTCACGCCAATTTGCGGTAGTGGCGCAGATAGTCGGGATATTCGATCCCGCGTGCCTTCAAGAGATTGATCGTCGCCTCTTCGACCAGGGCAGCAACGGACGTTTGTTCGCGCTCAGCGAGGTTCTTGATCTCGGCCGCCAGCTCGGGTTTCACCGATGCTGCGAGATTTCGCGTGTTGGCGCGGCTCGGCCGACGCCGGGGCAAAGGAACCGGGAGAAGAGGGTCTTCCTGTCTTTTCGGGCGCGCCATAGGTCTAGAACACAAGAGGTTGGTGTGGTGCCGGAATAAGCGTGTTGACACGCTTAATGGCTGTAATGTGGTTGCGCGGCAAGAGACGACAAGCCGGGTTGCCCTCGCCGTCAAAGCGAGGATAGACATATCCTAATCGGTAAAAGGGAATAAATCACGATGCCGCATAGCGACGATTGGCAGTATGATCCGATCCTTGAGCGCGAACTAACCACCCGCCGCCCTGCTGGGGGAATGATCCAAGCGGTCGAAATTGCGCAACTGCCGTCGAGTGAATGGATCATCAATGTCAAAGTATCGTGGCGTGGCGATAAGTGGCTGAATGTCTGCCTATTCGAGCAACCAACGCTTAAAACCTACAAGCGACTGTCAAGCGCTGTGCGGCATGTCGTGCTCGATTACGGATATGAGGATGACCATATCCGATTGGTTCCCGACAAACAATGCAGCAACAAATTGGCGTTTTAGGCTTCCCTTTCCCCCTCATCGTGATATGTGCATAAATCTCGATGACGAGGGAGAAAGCGATGAAAGCTTTTAATTTCGCGCTCGCGACCGCCTTGGTGGGGGCTGCGGTGCAATCGACCCCCGCTGTAGCGTCGGATAATACTTGGGGGCTCTGTTGCAAAGATTGGCGGCAGTCAGAGGTAGGCTGTCGCTCTGCGCCGATCAGGCGGCTGCTGCGAAATGGTGGTTGAGCATGCCCATGGCCTCCGTCAGCGCCGAGGGCCCAATGCCAAAAGCTCTCTCCACAAGGCGCACCTCGCCCCTGATGCCGGGCTGCAGGCACCAGGGGCGAGCCTGTCCTTTGCGCAGGGCTCGCATGACTTCGAATCCCTTGATCGTGGCATAGGCCGTGGGGATCGATTTGAAACCGCGCACCGGCTTGATCAGTATCTTGAGCTTTCCGTGATCGGCCTCGATCACGTTATTGAGATACTTCACCTGCCGGTGGGCCGTCTCCCGGTCCAGCTTTCCTTCGCGCTTCAATTCGGTGATCGCTGCACCATAGCTCGGCGCTTTGTCGGTATTGAGCGTGGCAGGCTTTTCCCAGTGCTTCAGGCCTCGCAGGGCCTTGCCCAGGAACCGCTTCGCTGCCTTGGCGCTGCGGGTCGGCGACAGGTAGAAATCGATCGTGTCGCCCCGCTTGTCGACTGCCCGGTACAGGTAGGTCCACTTGCCCCGCACCTTGACGTAGGTTTCATCCAGGCGCCAGCTCGGATCAAAGCCACGCCGCCAGAACCAGCGCAGCCGCTTCTCCATCTCCGGGGCGTAGCACTGGACCCAGCGATAGATCGTCGTATGGTCGACCGAAATGCCGCGTTCCGCCAGCATTTCCTCAAGGTCGCGATAGCTGATCGGATAGCGACAATACCAGCGCACCGCCCACAGGATCACATCACCCTGGAAATGGCGCCACTTGAAATCCGTCATCGTTCCGTCCGTCCAATCTCCGCCAAGCATGCTCAAGCTTCACGATTTTTGCAACAGAGCCCTCGCGCGCGCTCAAAAACAATGTGATGCGCGGCATCGCCGCCGCTGCGTTCGTCGCCATCTTCTTCCTCGACGCGCCTTTCCCCCTGATCATCCTCGCGGCCGGCCTTATCGGCTATTTCGGCGGCCGCAGCGGCATCGCGCAGTTCAGGGGTGGCGGCGGCCACGGCCCCGCATCAGGCAACATCATCCACGACCGCGACACCGCACTGGGCGAAGCACTCCCCGATCACGCCCGCCCCAACCTGCGCTGGTCGCTCCAGATCTCGATCATCCTTCTGCTTCTCTGGCTCGGCCCAATCCTCGCGCTCTTCCTTATCCTGGGTCCCGACGACGTCTTCACCCGCATCGCGGCCTTCTTCAGCCAGATGGCCGTCGTCACCTTCGGCGGCGCCTATGCCGTCCTCGCCTATGTCGCGCAGGAAGCAGTCGGCACCTTCAACTGGCTGCGCCCTGGCGAAATGCTCGACGGCCTTGGCATGGCGGAAACCACGCCCGGCCCGCTCATCATGGTGACGCAGTTCGTCGGCTTCCTCGCCGCTTTCCGCGACGCCGGGTCGCTCCCGCCTCTCCTCGCCGCAACGCTGGGAGCCATCCTCACCACCTGGGTGACTTTCGTCCCCTGTTTTCTCTGGATCTTGGCCCAGTCGGCCCGAAGCTGCGATTTTGGTCATCTTGGAGAACACGTCGGGAACGGGCTGGTTGTTGTTGACGATCGCCCATGCGAGGAACGACGTTCCGCTCCGATAAGGGAGCGGCGTTATGAGCCTTGGCGTTTCGAGTGGGGATCTGATCGGCTCCTGGAGCCTGAGTTTTTCGGACATCGCGTTCGTGACCGGCAAAGCGGAGACGGCACGACTGGGATTGGCGGTTCAGCTTAGATTTTTCGCCGGGCATGGCTTCTTTGTGCCGGATCATGCGTCGATACCCTCCGACGGTGTCTTGTATCTGGCGGAGCAACTTGGTCTCGATGCCAAATCCGTGAACCACTATGATTTTTCCGGGCGCACCGCCCGCCGGCATTGCGCGGAGATTTTGCGGCATCTCGGGTTCCGCCGTATGACGCAGACGGATCGCAGGGCGTTGTCGAGGTGGATTTCCGACGATCTTTGTGCGGGCGGGCAGCCGATCAATGCCATGCTCGAGCATGTTTTCCTGTGGTGCCGCGACCGCCGTATCTATGGGCCGTCGCGCAAGGAGCTGGAACGCCTCGTCCGTTCGCAACGACACCTCTATCTGGAGGCCCTGTTGGCCCGAGTCCGCGATCGGCTTGCGCCGGATGCGGTCGCCTTGCTGGAAGCCTCGCTCGCCGATCCCGATGGCCCGACCGGCTTCAACACGATGAAGGGGGATGCAGGTCAGGCGACGCTCGAAAACATTCTTGGCGTGACCGCCAAACTCGCCTTTATCCAACGGCTTGCTCTTCCCCGAGATTTCCTATCGGTCACGGGCAAGGCATGGGTCGATCAGATCGTTCGCCGGGTTGCCGGCGAGAAAGCCTCGGAGATGCGCCGGCATGTACCGGCGCGCCAGCTCGGGCTCTATGCCGTTTATCTGATGGCGCGGGAAGCTCAGCTTACGGATGCGATGGTCGACCTGCTGATCGAGACGGTCCATAAGATCGGATCGCGCTCGAAACGCAAGGTGGTGGGCGATATCGCGAAAGACATCGAGCGGGTCTATGGCAAGGAGCGACTCCTGGTCGAGATTGCCAGCGCTTCGATCGACGATCCATCCGGGCGCATCTGCGATGTCATTTTCCCAATCGCCGGCAAGGACAAACTGGCGGCGATCATCAAGGAAAGCCAGGCAAAGGGCGCCTTGGATCGGCGGATCTACAAGGTGATGCGGAGGTCATGGGCCAATCATTATCGCCGTATGCTGCCAAGCCTGCTTTCGGCACTGGAGTTCCGGTCGAACAACGCCGTGTGGCGTCCGGTGCTGGCGGCCCTGGACTGGATCAGAAGCAAAGTGGATGATGGATGCCGCTACGTGCCGCCGCACGCAGTGCCGGTCGACGAGGTCATTCCGGCGAGATGGCGCAGTTCCGTCATTGATGAAGAGGGGCGCGTAAACCGGATCAGTTATGAGCTTTGTGTCCTCGCGCAACTGCGCGATCGCATCCGTTCTAAGGAAATCTGGGTTGTCGGGGCGGACCGATACCGCAATCCCGATGACGATCTTCCCAAGGACTTCGATGCGCGGCGAGAAGCATATTACACAGGATTGAACCTGACGGCGGATGCGCGTGCATTTTCAAGCGCCATCCGGGAAGAGCTTGCTCAGGAACTGTTGCTCCTCAATGCCAATATTCCCCGGAACGACAAGGTTCGGCTGCTGTGGCGCGGCGAGAACCGTATATCTCTCACCCCGTTCAAACCCTTGCCCGAACCCAGGGGTCTCGCCTCGATCAAGACCGAGATCGGCCAACGCTGGCCGATGACCGGGCTGCTCGACGTACTGAAGGAGGCTGCCCTTGATACGGGACTTCTCGAAGCGTTCGAAACATCGGCCTCGCGTGTTGCACTGCCGAAAACCGCGCTGGATCAACGTCTCCTGCTATGCCTCTACGGCCTGGGAACGAATGCCGGGCTCAAGCGGATCGCCGGCGCCACCCCCGATGTCAGCTATGAAGAGCTGCTGCATGTCCATCGCCGCTTCGTTCATGCCGCGGCGCTCAAGGAGGCGTGTGCCAGGGTTGCGAATGCGACCCTGGCAATCCGCAATGCTGCAGTCTGGGGGGACGCCGGCACGGCCTGTGCGTCAGATTCCACAAAGTTCGGAGCCTGGGATCGCAACCTGATGACGGAATGGCATGCGCGTTATGGTGGACGGGGCGTCATGATCTACTGGCATGTCGAACGACGCGCGACATGCGTCTATTCCCAGCTCAAGCGCTGCTCTTCCTCCGAGGTCGCCTCCATGATCGAGGGCGTGCTGCGCCATTGCACCGACATGGAAATCCAGCGACAATATGTTGATAGTCATGGCCAAAGCGCGGTTGGCTTTGCATTTTGCCGGCTTCTCGGATTTGAGCTTGCACCCCGCCTGAAAGCGATCGCTCGCCAGAAGCTGGCTCTTCCCGATGTCGGCATGCGAACGCGGCTTCCCCACTTGCAGCCGATCCTCTCCAGTCCGATCAACTGGGATGAGATCGAGCAGCAATATGACGAGATGGTCAAATATGCAGCCGCGATGCAGACAAAAACCGCCGACCCGGAGGCGATCCTGCGCCGGTTTAGCCGCTCCGAGGTGATGCACCCGACCTACAAGGCGTTGAGTGAGCTGGGCCGCGCGGTCAAGACGATCTTCCTGTGCCGGTATCTGCGCGAGGAGTCCTTCCGCCGCGAAATTCATGAAGGCCTGAATGTCGTTGAAAACTGGAACAGTGCCAATGGGTTCGTTTTCTTCGGCAAGGGCGGCGAGATCGCCACTAACCGCATCGATGAGCAGCAGCTCTCGGTCCTGGCGCTACATTTGCTGCAAGCGTCGCTTGTCTATGTGAACACCCGAATGCTTCAGAGCGTGCTGGTGGAACCGAAATGGACGGGCCGGATGACGCCGGATGATTATCGCGGCCTCACACCGCTGATTTACAGCCACGTCAATCCTTATGGCCGCTTCGACCTCGATCTGAATAGCCGGATCGATTTTGGGCGGCTTGCTGCCTGACCGGGGCCTTTCCGCTCGCACCATTTGGGTGCACCCGAACGTGACGATCGGAAGTGACATATACGACATGTCACAAAAGGGTGGTTCCGTCACCAATGTTACTGTACGAGGGCAAAGCCACCCTAATGTGACGGATTTGCCCATGACCCGCGTCGGCTACGCCCGCGTCAGCACCATCGACCAGGATCTCGACATCCAGGTTGCCCGGTTGAAGGCAGCGGGCTGTGAAATCCTCCGCTCCGAAACAGGCTCGGGCGCATCGCGCACTGGACGCACGGAGCTTGAGACGATCATGCAGTTCCTGCGCGCCGATGACGAACTCGTCGTCCTGCGTCTCGATCGGCTCGGTCGCTCCACACGCGATGTTCTCAATCTGGTTCATGAACTCGACCAGAAGGGAGCCTCATTGCGGGTGCTTGAGCCGGAGGTGACGACGGCCGGAAGCATGGGGCGGATGGTGATCACCATTCTGGGCATGGTCGCGGACATGGAACTGACGTTCATCAAGGACCGGCAGCGCGCCGGGATCGAGGCGGCGCGCGCCGAAGGCGTCTACAAAGGCCGGAAGAAAAACATCGATGACGATGAAATCCGACGCCGGATCACCGCCGGCGCGAGCAAGGCCAGCGTCGCGCGCGACCTCAAGATCTCAAGAATGACCGTCTATCGGGCGCTTGACGTCATTCCTTCAAGGATCGGGCTGCCGGAAAAGCCGCCTTCTGTCACCATCGCCCTGCATCTGACCATCGAGAACTTCAACAAGCATGGTCGTGGCAGAAAGCCCGCTCGCGAGCGCATTGAGGCGATGCTGGAGCGGGATTACCAGATGCAAAAGACCGGGAACTGCGATTACACGCTGACCGTCGCCTATGATCAGGGTGCCGATGGCGTCAGCCTCGATGATGAGATCGCATCTCTCCAGACAGAGATGTTCAACATCGCAGAGAGCTACAGGTGCTCGATCGAGACCGATGTTTACGAGATTGGAGGACAAGAGCGAGCCTGGTAGATCGCCATGTTCAATCTTTGTTCTTCAACATGGCCAAAATCGCAGCTTCGGGCCGACTGGGCCATCTTCGCCGGAGCCCCCTTCATTGAGCGCCTGCGCGACAACCGCGCCCTCTCCTCCGCTCTCACCGCCATCACGGCGGCGGTCGTCGGCGTGATCCTGAACCTTGCCCTCTGGTTCGCGATCCACACGCTGTTCGGCAAGGTCAACGCCGTGCCGACGCCGACCGGATCGCTCGACGTCCCCGTCCTCGCCTCGGTCAACCTCCCCGCGCTCGCCCTCTCTGCCGCGGCCCTGGTCGCCGTCCTGCGCTTGAAGGCCGGAGTCCTGCCGGTCCTGGTCTGCTCGGCGATAGCAGGCGCCGCATACGTCCTGCTTGCCTAGCGGACTAAGAAGATCGCACTACCTCCATCCGTTCGCTTGAAACGAACCGGTCAATCCAGGGCCGCCTTGGCCTTCGCCCGATAGGCGTGCAGCAGCGGCTCGGTATAGCCGTTGGGTTGCGCGACCCCTTCGAACACCAGCGCCCGCGCCGCTTTGAAGGCAACGCTCTCTTCCTCCCGCCCGCTCATCGGCTGGTAAAGCGGATCGCCCGCATTCTGCGCATCGACCTTCGCCGCCATCCGAAGCAAGGCCGCATCCACCTCCTCGGCCGAACACACCCCATGCAGCAGCCAGTTCGCGATATGCTGCGAAGAAATGCGCAACGTCGCCCGGTCCTCCATCAAGCCGACATCATGAATGTCCGGCACCTTGGAGCAGCCCACGCCCTGGTCCACCCAGCGCACGACATAGCCCAAAATCCCCTGCGCATTATTGTCCAGCTCGTCGCGCACATCCTGCGCCGACCAGTTCACGCCCGCCGCCAGCGGAATCGTCAACAGCGCATCCAACCCCGCCACCGGCTCAGCCTTCCGCTCCTCCTGCCGCGCAAAAACATCCACTGCATGATAATGGGTAGCGTGCAAAGTCGCCGCCGTGGGCGAAGGCACCCAGGCTGTATTCGCCCCCGTCATAGGATGCCCGATCTTCTGCTCCAGCATGTCCGCCATTCGATCGGGAGCCGCCCACATGCCCTTGCCGATCTGCGCCTTGCCCGACAGCCCACAGGCGAGGCCGATCTGAACATTGCGATCCTCATAGGCCTTGATCCAGGCAGCGCCCTTCATCTCGCCCTTGCGGATCATCGGCCCCGCCCGCATCGAGGTATGGATCTCATCGCCCGTGCGGTCGAGAAAGCCGGTATTGATGAAGACGATCCGGTCCTTCACCGCATGGATGCATGCGGCAAGATTGGCCGAAGTGCGCCGCTCCTCATCCATCACCCCCACCTTCAGCTGATGCCGCTCCAGCCCCAGCAGATCCTCGATCGCATCGAACAGGTCATTGGTGAAGGCAACCTCCTCCGGCCCGTGCATCTTGGGCTTCACAATATAGATGCTGCCCGCCCGGCTGTTGACGACGCGCCCGTTGCGCCGAATGTCATGCAAGGCGATCAGGCTGGTGACGATTCCATCCAATATCCCTTCCGGGGCCTCCGCCCCACCGGGTAGCCGCACCGCAGGCGTCGTCATCAAATGACCGACATTGCGCACGAACAGCAAAGACCGCCCCGGCAATGTGAACCCGGTTCCATCCGGCGCGACATAGCTGCGGTCGCCGTGCAACCGCCGCGTCATCATGGCGCCATTCTTTTCGAAACTGTCCTCCAGATCGCCCTTCATCAGCCCCAGCCAGTTCGCATAGGCCGCAACCTTGTCCACCGCGTCGACCGCAGCGACGGAATCCTCCAGATCGCAGATGGTCGACAGCGCCGACTCCAGCACCACGTCCGCCAGATGCGCCGGATCATCCCGCCCGATGGGATGCGCCGCATCGATCACCAATTCGATATGCAGCCCATGATTGCGCAGCAGGATATTATCCCCCGCGCGGCCCGCAAGCTGCGAAGCATCCCGCAACACCGGCACACCACCAGCCCACTCGGCCCAGCTTCCCTCCGCCAACGGAACCGCCCGGTCGAGAAACGCCTTGGCCCAGGCAATCACCTGAGCCCCGCGCGCCGGATCATAGCTCTTGCCGGCAGGCGAACCCGCAATCGCATCCGTGCCGTAAAGCGCATCATACAGGCTCCCCCAACGCGCATTGGCAGCATTGAGCAAAAACCGCGCATTGAGGATCGGCACCACCAGCTGCGGCCCCGCCAAGGTCGCCAGTTCCTCATCGACCCGGCTTGACCCGACTGAAAAAGGCGCAGGTTCCGGCACCAGATAGCCGATGCCTGTGAGGAAAGCGCGATATGCCTCTCCATCCACCGGCTGCCCCGCATGCGCGACATGCCAATTGTCGATCTGCGCCTGCATCGCATCGCGCTTTGCCAGCAAAGCCGCGTTGCGCGGCGCGAACCGTTCGAAAATGCTCGCCGCACCTGCCCAAAAGGCATGGGTCTCAATCCCCGTCCCGGGCAGAACCTCGCCATCGATAAAGCGCGCCAATGCGGCGGCGGCCATCAGGCCGGACTTGTCGATCATTCCGTCCATCGGGGGCATTCTCCATCAAAAGACCGGGACAATGCCTATAGACGCCGTACCATCGTCGCACTAGACGATAAAGGTTCAAAGCATCTGTTCCTCATAGGAAAAGATCATCGATGGACCCGGATTATCTCCTCTTCGCCCGCGCGGTGGAAGCGGGCAGCCTTTCCGCCGCTGGCCGCATATTGAACATCTCGCCTGCGATGATGTCGAAACGCCTTTCGCGGCTGGAAGCCCGCCTCGGCGTCCGCCTCGTCCATCGCACCACCCGCCGCCTCGCCCTGACGGAGGAGGGCGCCACCCTTCACCGCGATCTCGTCGCCATTCTCGACGCCATCCGCCAAGCGGAAGACCGCGTCACCAACCGCCACCGAACCGCATCGGGCCCATTGCGAATTTCCGCACCCACTTCCTTCGGTCGCCTGCACGTCGCGCCCCATGTCGGCCGCTTCCTGGAACAGCATCCGCGCGTCGACCTCCAACTGAACCTTTCCGACGCCTACGAAGACCTGCTTGCCGAACGTATCGATATGGCCATTCGCATCACCAGCGACATTCCCGCGCATCTGGAGGGGCATTACCTTGCCGCTAACCGCCGCATTCTCTGCGCCAGCCCCGCCTATCTGACTGCCCACGGCACGCCGGAAAGGATCGCCGATCTCCCCCGCCACCGCCTGCTCGCGGCTGATGGACAATTGCCATGGCGGTTGGTCAGCGGGCGTGCGCTCAAGCTGGTGGACGGCCAAAGCCATGTTCGCACCAACAGCAGCGAAATCGTGCGCGAACTGGCCGTGGCCGGAGTCGGCATTGCGCTGCGCTCGCTGTGGGATGTGGGCGAACTGATCGCGGAAGGAAGCCTCGTCCGCGTGCTCGACACTTGGGAAGGCCCCGCGGACCTGGCCGTCCACGCCGTACACCCCCGCGCCGCGGGCCGCCCCGCCGCCGTGGACGCTTTCATCGCCTACCTGCGCGACACGTTCCGCGACGCGTCTTGGAACTGGAGCAACTGACAAAAAGAGGGAAAGGGGACGATCCCGCTCAACCTCTTGAAAAGCTGTGATATCCGCTTCCGGAATTACTTGCCAGACCAGCGTCAAAAAACGGAAGCTTTCCGGCGTTAACATGCGTAATGGCAGCAGGAAACAGGTCGATGTTATCGTTCGAGCCATAAGAAATTAAGAGAGGATAAGGGCAATGCGCCCCCATGACGCATCACATTTTTCCGCCTGTGCCGCCCAGGAAGCGCGGCAAGCCAGGGAAGCCCGCCTACGCGGCGCAGACCAGGCCACCATCGCCCTCCACAATGAACGCGCCGTCCGCTACCAAGCGATGGCGCTGCGCCTTCAGCGCGAGCGAAGCACGACCCTGAATTGATTTTCGAGCGATTCCCCTCTCCCCTTCCGGGGTCGGCCAGAGGCGCGTGACTCTGGCCAAGGCGCCGAGCGAAGCGAAGGGCGGCAGAGGGGAACGCAAAAGCCTGCTCCCATTCCCCGCCGAAGGCTCTGTTGCAAAGATTGGCGGCAGTCAGAGGTAGGCTGTCGCTCTGCGCCGATCAGGCGGCTGCTGCGAAATGGTGGTTGAGCATGCCCATGGCCTCCGTCAGCGCCGAGGGCCCAATGCCAAAAGCTCTCTCCACAAGGCGCACCTCGCCCCTGATGCCGGGCTGCAGGCACCAGGGGCGAGCCTGTCCTTTGCGCAGGGCTCGCATGACTTCGAATCCCTTGATCGTGGCATAGGCCGTGGGGATCGATTTGAAACCGCGCACCGGCTTGATCAGTATCTTGAGCTTTCCGTGATCGGCCTCGATCACGTTATTGAGATACTTCACCTGCCGGTGGGCCGTCTCCCGGTCCAGCTTTCCTTCGCGCTTCAATTCGGTGATCGCTGCACCATAGCTCGGCGCTTTGTCGGTATTGAGCGTGGCAGGCTTTTCCCAGTGCTTCAGGCCTCGCAGGGCCTTGCCCAGGAACCGCTTCGCTGCCTTGGCGCTGCGGGTCGGCGACAGGTAGAAATCGATCGTGTCGCCCCGCTTGTCGACTGCCCGGTACAGGTAGGTCCACTTGCCCCGCACCTTGACGTAGGTTTCATCCAGGCGCCAGCTCGGATCAAAGCCACGCCGCCAGAACCAGCGCAGCCGCTTCTCCATCTCCGGGGCGTAGCACTGGACCCAGCGATAGATCGTCGTATGGTCGACCGAAATGCCGCGTTCCGCCAGCATTTCCTCAAGGTCGCGATAGCTGATCGGATAGCGACAATACCAGCGCACCGCCCACAGGATCACATCACCCTGGAAATGGCGCCACTTGAAATCCGTCATCGTTCCGTCCGTCCAATCTCCGCCAAGCATGCTCAAGCTTCACGATTTTTGCAACAGAGCCAAAATTTCCTAACCGCGGCCTATGCCTCCGGCTCCTCCAACGGCTCCGGCACCGGCACGGCAGCAAGCTTCGGCGCCTTTGGCTTGGCGGAAGAGACCTGGTCGTCGGGACGGGCGCCGGCGTCCAACAACGGTCTGGTCGCTTATACCCCGTCGCGCGGCGTCATATCGATACGGGGCAATTGGCCGCTCGTCGGTACGATGGACGTCGTCGTGCCTTATGCGCGCTCGACCGATGACCTGTTCGAGGTGCTCAACGTCTTGGTCACTGATGACCCCGATACGCGCGGCGACTTCTGGCGCGAGCAGCGCGCCGTCCTGCTTCCTTCTTCGTCCGAAGTCCGCCCAGCGGACTATCGCACCCTGCGCGATCCTTCCGCCCTGGCGGGTAAACGGATCGGTGTGCCCAAAATGTACATCAACAAGGATCCGGAGGGTCCGCATCCTGTCGAGACGCGCCAAAGCATCATCGATCAATGGGCGCTGGCCGAAGCCGATATTCTGGCATTGGGCGCCGAGGTGGTGGAAGTCGATTTTCCCGTCATCACCAATTATGAGGGTGACCACCATCCCGCGCACCGGCTGGTCGAGCGCGGCCTCGTCCCCGAAGGCTTTCCCAAGGCCGAAGTTTGGGATCTGACCATGTTCGCGTGGGACGACTATCTGCGCGCCAATGGCGATCCCAAGCTGAATCGCCTAGCAGATGTCGATGGGGATCTCCTTTTGCCTTCCATTCCGGGAGCGCTGCCTGAACTCTATGGCGACATTCCGAATTTCCCATCCTTTCCATCACTTGCCCGGGAAGGGGTGCTGCCCAAAGACCAGATCCCTTATCTCGACGAGGGCATAGCGGGCCTCGAGGCTGCCCGACGCATCGACCTCGAGGAATGGATGGACGCGCTCGGCCTGGATGCGGTCGTCTTTCCCACGGTGGCGGATGTCGGTCACGCGGATAGCGATTATAACGCTCAGTCGCAAAAAGCCGCGTGGCGCAACGGCGTGTGGGTCGCGAACGGCAACCAGGCCATTCGGCATCTGGGGATACCGACCGTTACCACTTCGATGGGCCTCATGAGTGACATCGGTATGCCGATCGGCCTGACCTTTGCCGGCCGAGCTTATGACGACAATGCCCTCTTGTCCTACGCATATGCGTTCGAGAGCAGCCGGTCACGTCGTCCGTTGCCGCAGAGAACTCCGCCTCTGGGAGAAGAATATACGGCGCTGCGCGCCTCCCCCTCCTCGACAGGCGGCGATCCGGGTCAGTTGCGCTGGGAAGCTGAGCAATTGCCTGTCAGTGACGACGGATATTTCACCATCGCCATCGAAGGCGATGTCGTCGGCGGCGAGGCGGGAGACGTCCGGCTGTATGTCAACGGCACGCCCCTGGCCGTCACGAGAGATGGGCGACGCTTTGCCGGTTCGATCAGATTGCCCATGGCGGCCCATGCTCGGCTCCATAGCCGCTGGCGTGGTCCCTATGGATCGATTGTCGTCGCGCTTCACCGCGCGGCGGCTGGGCGTTGTGTTGCGGAGTTCAAGATCGTCGGCGGAATTTCCTGAGCGAACCAAAGCGATCGATACCTCAGGGCAGCCGTTTCGGCGATCCTGAGCTCTATAGAAGGACAAATTATATCATGAGCGTGACCCTTCCCTCGGAGATCCTAGGCGTTCGGATTCCGGACAGCCCCCTGGCTCTCGCCGCAGCAGAGCTAATGGTCGGCAAACAGCCCCGCCATCTTTGCAACCACTGCCTGCGCGTCTATATTCTTGGCAGCCTCGCGGTGCGCCAGACGGGGCAGAAGTTCGACGAAGAACTCGCCTTTGTCGCCTCCGCCCTGCATGATATCGGGCTGGTTGACGAATTCTCGTCCGCCGATCAGCGCTTCGAGGTCGACGGCGCCGACACCGCCGCCAAATTGATGCGCGAGCGTGGCATGAGCGAGAAGAGCATCGAACTCGTTTGGGATGCCATCGTTCTGCACAATTCGATGGGCATTGCTCAGCGTAAGTCGCCGGAATCTGCTCTCGTCCTGATGGGGGCTGGTGCCGATGTCGCCGGTTTTGGTCTCGACACTCTACCGCCCGCGATGATTGAAGAATTGCTCGAAGCGTTGCCGATCATCGGCTTCCCGCAGGCGTTTTCGGACATGGTATCGAAAAAGGCGCTCGAAAAGCCTTTTGCCCACATGTTCACCTGGGCCGCCGACGTGGCCATCGGCAATGGCCATCCCTGGCCGTGCCAGCAGGCCGCGCAACAGATTGTTGATAGCCCGTGGTCGGTCCGCGAGCGTCAGGCTGCGCAGAGTGCCTGAAGTGTGAGCGAGGGAGCATCCAGACTGGCACCAACCCGGCCGGGATGCTCCCCCTTTCACTGCCGGGTTCGCTTCGACGACGGCAATGGGGAATTGATTTGCTTTGTCTCTTAACGTGACGAGCGCATGGCCGAGATGTGCCATCGTCCCGATTACATCGTCGGTCGTGATCCACGATTCTCGCCATCCGGGTAGCAACAAAGCAATGCTTTTGTCTCGATCGGTAAACTTGATTCCGACATGATGGGATCAAGCCTTGAAGCGGGCCGATCGAACCGGCATTGATAACGTTATGACCAAAGCCGCTACGAAGAGTTCGGATATCGAGTTGTTGGATTCGATCGATTTCGAACGTTACGTTCTGACGTGACCCCCTAGTTTCCACCAGCGCGAATTAGAGTCCGGCAGCTTTGTTGCGCATGAGCGCGTGTTGAGCAATGGCCTGTGGAGCGGAGCCCGTAGGGCGTAGCGTAGCAGGCCATTGCTTATCCAGTTCAGCGGCGAAGGCCGCTGGGGTTTCATATCCAAGGGATGAGTGCGGCCTCTCGTGGTTGTAGTCCTCTACCCAGGCAGCGATCACGACGCGGGCATGATCAAGGCTCAGGAACAGGGTCTCGTTGAGCAGCTCGTCCCGCATGCGACCGTTGAAGCTCTCGACGTAGCCATTCTGCATTGGTTTGCCCGGGGCAATGTAGTGCCACTCCACGCCGACCTCCCCGCACCAGGCGAGGACGGCGTTTGACGTCAGCTCGGTGCCGTTGTCGCTGACAATCATCGTAGGCTTGCCGCGCTCGGCGATCAGATCGGTGAGCTCACGCACCACCCGACGCCCTGAGATCGATGTGTCCGGCACCGCACGCAGGCATTCACGGGTTACATCGTCGACGATGTTGAGCACCCGGAAACGACGTCCTGTCGCCAACTGATCATACACAAAGTCCAGGCTCCACCGTTGGTTGGGTAGCGCCAGCACGGGAGCCGGTGCGCGTGCGCCGATAGCACGGCGCCGGTTCCGCCTGCGTCGGACCGCCAGCTTCTCTTCGCTATAGAGCCGCTGAGTCTTCTTGCGGTTGATCACAATACCCTCTCGCCGCAGCAGGATATGCAACCGGCGATAGCCGAACCGACGGCGCTGCTGCGCAAGCTCGCGCAGCCTCGACCGAAGGTCGGCATCATCATCCCGTTGGGATCGGTAGCGCATGCTTTTGCGATCCGCTCCTATGACGCGACACGCCCGCCGCTCGCTCATCCCCAGGATTGCCTGAAGACGAGCGACCGCCTCTCGCTTGGCAGCGGGCGTTACCAATTTTTTCCCAGAAGATCCTTCAGGCCAGCATTGTCGAGCATAGCCTCAGCCAGCAAGCGCTTCAGCTTGGCGTTCTCGTCTTCGAGCACCCGCAATCGCTTTGCCTCCGACACCTCCAAGCCACCGTACTTGGCTTTCCAGTTGTAGATCGTCGCTTCCGACACGCCGTAACGCCGAGCCAGATCGCCGGTCTTCGCGCCAGCCTCCTGCTCCTTCAGCACACCAATGATCTGCTCTTCTGTGAACCTTGCTCGCTTCATTCGTCCGTCCTTCCATCAGGCCGGACTCTAATCAAGCTTGGAGGAAAAGCCGGGGGTCACGTCAGTTCCAACCGTGCTGTCGCGGTTTGCGGCACGGTTGCGCAGCTCGGCGAACCGGTTCTTCGGCGAACGGTTCGATCTGTCCTTGCTCGAGTGGCGTATTCTCTCGCACATCGCGTCAGTCGGACCATGTAGCGCCTATGATATCTGGACGTCGCAATATCTTGAAAAGGCGGCGGTCAGCCGTGCGGTCAGGGATCTGAAAGAGCGTGACCTGATCGATATCGTGGCGGTCCCGAACGTCGCAAGGCGCACGACGAAGATCAGCCTTACAGCCGAAGGGCGCCGGCGCTACGCGGCAACATTTGACGAGGTCGAAAAACGACATGCTCGCCTTATCGGCGGGCTCACGGCCGAGCAGGTCGAAACGCTGATCGACATGGTCAATTACCTGGACGCCCGGATCCCGCTCATGGGAAGCGAGGCCGAGCCATTCGACGTCGACCTCATGTCGATCCGGCAGAAATGATGACGGCCAAGCGGCCTCAGCTGGGCATCAATATTTCGACTTTCTCATCGACGATGCGGGTCGGATAGGAGGAGACGGGGATGAAAGCGGGGCTTGAAAGAGCCTCTCCCGTCCGCACGTCGAACTGGGCAAAGTGCAGCGGGCATTCCACAATGCATCCGTCCAACAGCCCGTCCGACAGCATCGCTTCGCCATGCGTGCAGAGATTCCCGGTGCAGAAGAAACCTTCTTCCGTATGGAATATGACGATCTGCTGGCCATTGATCTCGGCGCCGTAAGCTTCCCCCGAATCGACCGCCGAACAGTCGACGACGCTGTGCCAGGTCGCCGACGCGCTTTCCTCCCCACTCATCGCGCGCTCCGTCATATGCTGTAGAAATCGAGGACCGTGGGTACGCGGTCGTTGATCAGGTGGACGATCTTCTCGCTGATACGCCAGGATCCACCGGCCTCCCGCAATGCGTAGGTATATCGCGCAAAGAAGGGATGAACGATGCCGAGCCGAACATCATATACTGCGGTTTGGCCAGTACAGCTGACGGAGATGTCCTGCGGGCGATTGCCGGAAACGCGAATGTTGGACAGCATATGCAGCGTCCTGGGGAGCGGCATTGCGGTGACCGATTTGCGCGACGTGATGCGAAACACCCGCTCTTCGAGTTCGCGCCGGCCCACATGATAGATCATGGATACCTGATGGTCAGGATCGTCGGCGAGCTTGTGTTCGGCTATCCAGGTCGGCACCCAGAAACGCGCATCTTCACAATAGCAGTCGAGCCAATTGTTCCATTCCTGACGATCCAGTGCCTCCGTCTCGCGGTACAATACATCCCTGGCAATGGCCTCCGCCGCCCCGATGGAGCGGTCGGTATCGATCTCGATCATCAATTCTTTCCCCCAGCAGCATCTGCCAGACGCCGCACCAATTCCCGATAGCCAGGATGAAAGTTGGTCTCCCCGCCAAAACCAAGGGATCCAAAACTGCTCTCTACCGGGTTGATGCCCAGTTCGTCGGCGTGGGGCTGCGCCCGATCGAGCGCAGCCCCCATGCCGCGCAAATAGCCTTCCGACGGCCCGGCTGCAGCCGCGGCATAGCCAGACTGGCAGAGCTCATACATGACATTGTCATCGGACGTGGCGAGCCCGGACGGATTGAAGAAATCCTCGTAGTTCCGAATGCGCTTGCGGCGCGCTTCACCGCTCTCGCCGACCATGCCCACACAGTGCGACGTCATCTCGGTCAAGCCGGCCGCCAGGGGTCGCCATGTTCGAATCTGGGCTGCACCGATATCGATGATCTGAAGATTCGGGAAAATGGTCAGGTTCCGTTGCCGGACCATCCATTTGGCAGAGGTTGCACCAACCCTCTCACGCAGACCATCGAGGCCGCCGGGCTCCATCAGAACGGGGCGCCCAAAACGGTCTTCATTGTGGATCGACCAATTGACCGCATGTCCATTGGTGAAGCTGAAGCTGCCCTGCCCCGGCTCATCGGTCCCGAGAACGACGTCTTCGACCGTGCCGGCCTTTACGCGCTCAGCAAGGATATCGACGTAAGAGCTGTGGGTCGACTGGAAGTGATAATAGTCCAGACCATTTTCGAACTGGAGCTTCCAATTGCCCTGGAAGGTATAGACCAGATCACCGGGGACGAACTCGATTTCTCCAACCGGGCTCTGGTCCACCAGCAGATCGATGAAGCGGCGCGCATCGCCGAGATGGCTGTCCAGATCGGGAACATCCGCCGACAGACTGGCGAACAGAAGCCCGCGGTAGGAACCGAGCCGCGCAACGGGAATGAGACCGTGGTCGGATTGGTCGAAAGCGGCGGGATATTGACCCGAGTCCTTATCGGTAACGAGAACATTGCGGCCAGCGGAATCATAAGACCAGCCGTGATAGCGGCAGACATGATATTTCTGCCGCCCCTGTTTGAACGGGCACAGGATGGTTCCGCGGTGTCGGCAACTGTTAAGGAAACAGCCCAGCTTACCCTGATCGTCTCGCGTGACGAGCACCGGCTGTCGACCGATATGGGTCGTAAAGAAACTGTTCTTCTGCCGAAGCTGGCTTTCCAGACCGATGAAGACCCATCCGGATTCGAACACCGCAGTCAGCTCACGGCGACAATGGTCCTCGTCGGTGAAAACGGAGCGGTCGACCGTAAAAGTACCCTCTCCAGGGCGATCCTCTATCAGCATCTCGTTTCTGTCCTGGTACTGCGTGCAATTCACGGCGGCTGACATTTCCCTCCGGATGGCTGGAAATGTGCCAGCCTGCCAGAATGACCCGATCCACCCGCTAGCGGTTGATGGTTGCTTTTTCCATAGTTGTTTTTACTACTATGTGCAACCGGTTTCAGTGGGTGGCCGAGAGACGTTTCAAGGGGAGGAAAAGAATGAGTGGCGCAACCGATCCCGCTCAGGCGGCAAGCGCGGACGACAACACTCCGCCGCCCATCATTCGCAAGGTCGCAAACCGCATCATGTGGTGGCTGATCGCCCTGTATTTCGTGGCAATCCTCGATCGGGGAAACGTGGCCTATGCCGCTGTCCCCATGTCCCAGGCACTCGGCCTTAGCACCGCCATGTTCGGGTTTGGCGTGGGCATAATGTATCTCACCTATTCGCTGTTCGAGGTGCCGAGCAACATGATGGGCTCTGTTGCAAAAATCGTGAAGCTTGAGCATGCTTGGCGGAGATTGGACGGACGGAACGATGACGGATTTCAAGTGGCGCCATTTCCAGGGTGATGTGATCCTGTGGGCGGTGCGCTGGTATTGTCGCTATCCGATCAGCTATCGCGACCTTGAGGAAATGCTGGCGGAACGCGGCATTTCGGTCGACCATACGACGATCTATCGCTGGGTCCAGTGCTACGCCCCGGAGATGGAGAAGCGGCTGCGCTGGTTCTGGCGGCGTGGCTTTGATCCGAGCTGGCGCCTGGATGAAACCTACGTCAAGGTGCGGGGCAAGTGGACCTACCTGTACCGGGCAGTCGACAAGCGGGGCGACACGATCGATTTCTACCTGTCGCCGACCCGCAGCGCCAAGGCAGCGAAGCGGTTCCTGGGCAAGGCCCTGCGAGGCCTGAAGCACTGGGAAAAGCCTGCCACGCTCAATACCGACAAAGCGCCGAGCTATGGTGCAGCGATCACCGAATTGAAGCGCGAAGGAAAGCTGGACCGGGAGACGGCCCACCGGCAGGTGAAGTATCTCAATAACGTGATCGAGGCCGATCACGGAAAGCTCAAGATACTGATCAAGCCGGTGCGCGGTTTCAAATCGATCCCCACGGCCTATGCCACGATCAAGGGATTCGAAGTCATGCGAGCCCTGCGCAAAGGACAGGCTCGCCCCTGGTGCCTGCAGCCCGGCATCAGGGGCGAGGTGCGCCTTGTGGAGAGAGCTTTTGGCATTGGGCCCTCGGCGCTGACGGAGGCCATGGGCATGCTCAACCACCATTTCGCAGCAGCCGCCTGATCGGCGCAGAGCGACAGCCTACCTCTGACTGCCGCCAATCTTTGCAACAGAGCCCGTCAGCGAATGATCGCCATTGTCCGCCTTGACGTAAGCCTGCATCGCATCGGGAAGAGTAGCGAACGACTGTTTGCTGTTCCCCGGTCCGCCGCGAACTTCGAAAGGGCGTGGCTCAGATGCACCGCGCTGGCTTGTGTCATCATCGGCCATATTCTTCTCCTTCACTTAGAACTAGATCCCGGCGCTGGCCTTCCCACTCCTCTTTTGTCGGGTCGGGACCAATAATGTCGTCGAAGTCGATTTCATCGAAAGCCATGCTGCCGTCCTTCACTGTCAGGTTCGGCATGTCGCGATCGAGGGCGAGAACGTCTTCGGGAATGTCCTGCACCTGGTCATCGGCCAGTGCGGAATAATCGTTGAAAGCCGCCAGCTCTTCATCGCTCAGATCATCGATGGTCGCGATCGGGGCGATCGGCTTGGGCAGCGCCGGCACTTTCGGCGCAGGCGTCAAGCGCGAGCGGAACACGGCATCCTTGAAGTAGCGAATTTTCTTCCCGCGAATGACGGGGATACCGCCCCGGATGACGAGAATATCGTCTTCGGGCAGCTGCATCAGCTCTTGAGGGAGCATCAGTGCGCGCCGCTGTTCGGAGATTGTCTTGCTTCGATTGGCGAGCAATCCATGTATCGTCAGGGACCGGCTTTCCGCATCCTGACCGAGATAACCGAGGCGTTCGGACAGTTCCTTTGCGACCCGCAGTTCCTTGGGCGTGAAGGCAATTTCGACCCCGCAGTTTGATACGATTTCGTCCGCGCCATGCTCCCCATAGACATTTCGCAGCTGGGAGCGTGACTGGATGACGGGAAGCAGACGAAGCCCATAGCCGCGCACATAGGAGAACGCATTTGCAATGACCTGGGCGCGGCCGAGCCGCGCAAATTCGTCCAGAATGAGCAGCACGGACAGCTTTTCGCTATCGTCGGGCAGTTGCCGCGTGTTGAGGTCGATCAGCTGTTGGAAAAACAGATTGTAGAGCGGCGCGACCCTATCGAGTTCATCCGGCGAAACGCCGAGATAGATCGAGGTCGGGATGCGGCGAAGGTCCGTCAGGGAAAAGTCGCTTTCGGCAGTCGCGCGATCGACAATCGGATTGATCCAGAGATTGAGCTTGGAGGTGACGGTCTGGATAATGCCGGTGAATGTGTTGTCAGCGCTGGACGTAAAATCGCTCAACGCAGCGCGGCACCCTTCCGATAGCGCACCATCGCCGGCTTCCTTGGCGAAGAATGCCTTCATCCCTGGCATCGTGATGGTCCGGTAGATCTCGCCAAACGAGAAGGGACGTTCAGGCTTGGCCGCGATCCACGATGCAATGCCGACAAATGCCGTGCGGGCTGATTCCGTCCAGAACGCCTCGCCCTTTTCCGGAGGCACGAAGAGCATCGTGGCGATCTTCTGCAATTCGACCAGGACCTCAATCGGGTCGGACCTGTTGATGTAGCTGAGCGGGTTGTAGCGGGCCGTGCGGCCTTCCCTGTCCGTAGGGTTGAACAGGACAACCTTTTGGCCGCCTTTGCGGCGGAAACCCGCCGTGATTTCGTAGTTCTCACGCTTAATATCGAGCACGACAACCGAATCCGGCCATTGCAACAGATTGGGAATGACGATGCCGACGCCCTTGCCCGATCCGGTAGGGGCTTCGAGCAATACATGCTCCATCTTACCCACCATGAGAAAGCCGTTGCGGAAAAAGCCATTGCGGAAGCGGCCGAGCACAATGCCCTTTTTCGCGCGAAGGCCCGCCTTGCGGATTTCACCTTCGCGCGCGAAACGAGCTTCACCGTGAAGGTTCTTTTTCGGCCGCAGGACGATCGCCATGAGCAACACCGGCAACGGCACGCCTATGACCGCGGCTCGCCAAAGCGCTTCGGTCACGACAGGATCATGCCGGTAATACCAGAAGAAGCCGGGGAGCGTGAGCGGATCATAAGCCGCGGCGGGCATCTTAAGGAAGAACCACGCCACCGTGCCGGTCAGCAGGCCGATCAGCAGGAGCGTGATCGGAAGGAGGACGAGGGCCAGTGCGAGCCTGTTAGAGCCTGTTTTCTGGATCAAAATATATCTCCGTCACGCGAAAGCGGCCTTCGACCTTCTTGGTCTGCACGACCACATCAACCAGCAGCTTGAGCAGGCTGCGAATGTCGTCACGGGCCAGATCGGCGCCGCCCTCGCTTTCCTTGACCAGCAATGTCAGCTGTTCGAACGCGAGTTCGGCCGAGTCCGCATGGATCGTCGTGATCGAGCCGGGATGGCCTGAGTTGACGTTGCGGAGATAGAAGAACGCGGTGCCGTCGCGCAGCTCCTGCAACAGTATCCGGTCAGGCCGCATACGCAGGGCCGATTCCAGAAGATCCTTTGCAGAGATTTTCGCGGTGCCCTGCTTGTCCTTCGCGTAGAGCATGTGGACCACGTTGCGATGCGGAACGACCAATTCGCGCGTGTCTTCGATCGTCAGCAGCCGCTCATGCGGCGGAATGAGCTGGATCAGCCCTTTAGAGAGCGTCGTCTTTCCCGAGCCGGTAGCGCCCGAAATCAGGATATTCTTGCGGCCTTGGACCGCCTTTTGGAAAAATTCGACGTGCTTTCCTGCGTCGAGCAGATCGCGCAATTCAACATCGAGCGGCGAGACTTGCCTAGTTGCGATCTTTGTCTCGCTAAACAGCCCACCGCGCTCGAAGTCCTCCATCGTCAACGTCACCGATGACGGTTTGCGGATGGTGATGGACACGGTGCCGGCAGGGACAGCAGGCGGCACAACCAGCTGCACGCGCTCACCGCTGGGGAGGATTGTGGAGCAGATCGGCGTGGACTGGCTTATGTCCTGATGCGTGAAAGCCGCCGCTGCCCGCGCGAGCGCGAGCAGCGACTTTTCATTGAGGTCAGGCAATGTCTCCCAGGACCATCCATTGCGCGTTTCAATCGCCGCTTCGCCAGCCTTGTTAATCACCAGCTCCGTTACGTCCTCACGCGCAAGAAGAGGACGCAGCGGCAGCAGGGCGTTTTCGAGGACAGCCGTATTGCTCACTGGCCGCGCCTCAGCCGCAGGCCGTAGATGTTGGAGAAATCGAAGTCGCGAGCGACCATAATCCCCACTTCCGCGCCCTGATTGATGCGAAGCACCGGCTGAATCTGCATCGTGTCCCGCAAGATCGTGTCCGACGCTTGGCTGGGAACCCGCGTGACATTATCGGCGTCGGAGACTTCCGAGGCGGCGATCGAGGCGGCATCGTTGAGCGAGCTGAACAACAGCGCGGCCCCGAAGCGTTCCCAAAAGAAGTTCTTCACGCCGCCTGCCATACCTGAACGGCCAAGCGCGTCGCTGGCGGGCGAACCTACGTCGATCGCCACGCCGCGAGGCGTAACCGCGCGGTTCCATACCGCAAAGAGACGATATTTGCCGCGCTGGACGCCGGTTTGATATTCGCCCAAGACGCGCGTTCCCTTTTCCAGCAGGACGACGCGGCCGTTGTCCGAATAAATGTCGCGGGGAATGATGCAGCTGACATATCCGGGCTGACTGGAATCCATCGCCGTTTGCAGCACGCACGGAATGAACGACCCTGCGAGGATCAGCATATCGCGGTTGCCAATGTCGCGGCCTGACACCCGATCAATTTGCGAGGTTTGGCGCATGTTTTCGAGATTTGTCCGGCGCGATCCACCTTGCCCATCACCATCGGCCGACGCACCAATCAACTGCGCGCCCTGTGCTCCTGTGCCGCCGCCCATGGGCAGGCCGGTGGCAGCTGCCACCGCTCCACCGACCCCGCCGCCGTTTTCGCCACCATAAGCCATGATCCCGGCGCGGCGTTGGGCCTCAGCGATGACTTGCCCCTCAGACTTTTGGGGGCGGCCATTCGCGCCGCCCGTGCGGGGCGCTTGGCTTCCATCAAGCGCCGGCACTTCCGTCATGGGCACCGGCGCGTTCGGATCATTTGGCGCATCGGCAAGCGTGGGCGCTATGATCGACTTGGGATCGTAGTTGGCGAGCTGCCTTTCATCCGGCTTTTCCGCTTTCTCGGCCTTTTCGGTTGGATCGCTCCGCATCGCGTCGATTGTGCTGAAACCGAGAACGATCGCGCCGCAGGCAACCGCCGCGAGAACGACCGCCTTTTTGGGGTCGATCGACCTGTTCGGCAGAGCGGCAATCTTCGCCTGGCGCTCGCTTTGCCGCTCAATATCTTCGGGATCGGGCACCGGCTCAGACGCGAGGGGCCGGTTTTCGACCGTCTCGCCCTGCGAGATGATGTTGTCGCCATGCGGCGCGTTGTCATGATCGTTCGCAGCCATTTTATTGAACCCCCGTGGTTCGCTCGACTAGGCCAGAGGCCGTGTCAGTTTTGGGATCGCGCCCGTAATAGTCGGTTTTCTGATTGTGGATGCAGAGCACTTCGAGGCCCCGGCGCAGCCGGATTGTCCTGTAAACCCCGTGCAGCACCACATATTCATCGCGCACATCGAAGGAGGCGATGGCTTCCGATCCATCAGGATTGACGACGAAGAACGCCGGCAATTCACGCTGGTTGGGGAAGCGCATCACGGTGAACTGTCCATTGTCAGACACTTCGGAGGGCTGGATGGCCGTCGATCCTTGCATGATGTAATCGGCGTTGCGTGTGCCTTCCAGCACGCCAATATCGAGCGCGGACTTCACCGCGCCGCGTTCCAAGGCTTTCAGCTGGGCCAGCTGGGCCATTGCGGCTTGCGCCTGCGCCTCGGCCGCTTCCTGTTCAGGATAGCGGAAAACGACCGTATAGAAGCCGCTGCCGCGCTGCGTTGGCGACAGAGCGAAGCGGTAGCTGCGCGGGCCGTAGCGTGAACGGGTTATGACTGTCAGGTTCGTGCGACCCGCGCGCTCGCGCGGTTTGATGAAAAGCGAATTGGCAGCCGGTGCGACTTCCCAAGACACGGTATCGCCCAACGCCACATGCTCGACTACTTCATCCTTGGCGAAGACGATTTCCGTGGCGATGCGGAATACACCCGGAATCTCATAGACTTGCCGATCATTGTAGTTCGCTTCACGAACCCGGTGATCGAGCACCGTCGCATGAGGCGTTTCTTCGGCCATCGCCGGCGACGCAGCTAGCGCGATCGCGAGCGCAAACGGGGCGCTCCACTTCAACACGGTCATTGGGGCACCTCCACGTCAGCGCGATAGCTCTCGACCTGATAGCCAAGCGGATTCTTGAAGCGGTCCACTTCCTTGCTCGGCGTGCCATCGACCTTGTATTTGATGGTCGCGACGGCATCGGTTTTGGTCGAGTTCGAGCCGGTCACAGATTCCTTAGTGAAATAGACCTGCGCGACGTTGCCGCCCAGGAACGACACCCGCTTGATTTCGACAAAAACATCAGTGCGGTTCGCAAGGATGTTTTGCGGACTTTGGGGATTGTCGGTCTTGTAGAAGCGTGACCACCGATCCTGTTCGGGCCGCGCCGACATGACCATGACCGCATCGAAATATTCTTCGCGAGCGGCCGCTATCCAGCCTTCGCGATAGCGGACATAGGTAGCGAGGAAATACTTACGGACCGCCTCGTCATAGGTGATCGTCGCGTCACCGTGGAGCTTGGCGGCGATCGACGCCTCGCCCGTGTTACGGTCCACCGTGATAACATATGGCTCGACCGTTTTTAGAGGCGTCAGGGCTGCAACGGCCACAACGCCAGCAGTCGCCAGGGCGCCAGCAACGCCAGCGACGACCCACGCCAGCTTTTTGGAGCGCTCGGCCGCCGCAAGCTTGTCACGTTCCCAGCTTGCAGCCTCTTCAAAATAGGCTTTCAGCTCGTCCTTTGGAATACCAACTGCCATCGTAACACCTCAGCAATTCGAGTAGATCGGGCCGCGCAGCGAGGCGCTTAGACGCGGCACTTCGACCGCCCGCGATGCGTCCGACTGTTCATTGCCCGGAGTGGAGGGGTCTGCCGGGGCCGCGTCCGGCGTTGCCGGTGCACCCTGATTGAACACGTCCACATTTGCCGGCGCGGTTCGCTGTGCGGCCTGATCCGGGATTGTGGGGAGGGTAAGCCCATGCGGATTTGCAGGCCGCATCGGCCCCTCACATTTGGCTGGCTTTTTGACGGGCTGACCTGCGCAGGCCGCCAGCGCCAGGCAGATTCCGAGTCCAAGCAACTTGCGCATATTCGTTCCCTCAAGCTCTGGTGATTGTGTTTCGGTTGCGCCAACGGCGAACCGCCGACGAGAAGCCCCGCCCCATGCTGGCCCCCATGGCGCGGGCATCGCTGGCCGCGTGCCCTGCGCCCGTTGCAACTGCCCCGCCACCCTTCGTCACCGCGTTGCCGAACTGCGTCACCATTGCAGCCGCGCCGCCGCCAAGTGAGGCAGCTATTCCGGGGATTTGGATGAAGAAAAAGCAGGCGAGAATGTAGAACGCGATGATCCGGATACAGGTGCTCCAGATGTTGTCAAAATCGCCATCGAATGTTGCTGTTGCCGATTCAGCGACATTGGCCACAACGAGCACAAGAAGCATCGCAAATAGCGACAACATCAGAAAGTTGAGGACGCTGCCGAGCCATGAGAAGAAGTAGCTTCTGGTGGAATCAAACAGCAGCGCTGCTACGAAGATCGGCCCGACCACCGCCAGACAGGCGAGCGCAAACAGCGCATAGAGCACGATCACAAAGCCGACAGCCAGTGCGAACAGAGCCGCGATCGCTGTCAAAAGAATGATGATAGTGGCACCGATACACAGCATAATTGCGGCCGCAGCGCCGGGAATATCAGTCAGTGAGGCGTGTTCCTCTGCGTATTTCTCGGTCGCATCCTGCATCGCGAGCAGTGCATCATCGACCCGCGCCCACATCCCATCGAAAGACCCACCAACGCCGTCCGGTGAGCCGCCTACGATCGAGGCAAACTCATGCGGCAGGCCGGTCACGATCATCTGTGCGAGCGATGCTCCATAGAGGTTTGTCACAGCATAATAGAGCGCGGCCAGCATAAGCGAGCGATAGACATATTCGCGGAAGGGGTATTGCACGGCCCCGCGCATAATCGCGTAGCCTAGCAGGATTATGTAAATGATCATGCCAGTGCGGAGCGGTCCAGCGATCCACCCAACAAACCCAGCATAGTTGGACACAACTACCGAATTGAGTTCGTTGGTGAAGCCCTGATAGGCATTCGTAAATAGATCGTATTCCACCAGACCGCTCCGATTAGATATAATTCAAGCTGTTATTACAGCCTTACATTCCAGCTGCCTTCCGTGCTCGCGCACGCTGCTCATCACGTTTCCGCGACCTTTCAATGGAGGCGATTTTGTTCTTTATGCCTCCGCAATTGCGAGCCACTGGCATGGGGAGGTCCGACTGTTTGAGTTCGCTGTTCACGATCTTGTCGCACTCAGCGACGATCACCGGAATCTGATCTTCATGAGTTTTGAGCCAATCAACGTCATGATAGGTCATTAAAATCTCGGGAAATGTGGGCGCGCGTTCGCAGCCGGCGAGCAAGCCGGCTGCGCTGATCGCAAGAAGGACCATTTTCTTCATGGTCAAATTCCAGCTGCCGCCCGCGCTCGCGCACGCTGCTCATCGCGTTTGCGCGACCTGTCCGCAAAAGCTTCGGCCGTGTGCGCCGCGGCCTCCGCTCTGCGCGCTCGCTCCAACGCTTCGACGCGGAGCTGGTCGTTCATCATCGACGCGCTTTCGAGCTGGATGCGCGCTTGAAGGTCAGCAACTTCCTTGGCTGTTGATGCGGTCGCAAGTCGATTGCGCAGCTCTTCCAGACCCTCACTGCGCGATGTGGCCGCTTCGCCCATGCCTTCGGCCATGGCCTTGTCCATCGCGATCGAGCGAGCTGTCTGATAGCGAACGTCAGTCTGATCGCCATTCGCGGATACGCCGAGACGTTCGAGCATGTCCTGATAGATCGCATCAGATCGCCCGCCGTAGCTGCCGCCGCCGCCAAAATCGCCGCGCGCCATGCGTTCGAGCGAGTTCACATCAACGCCCAGGGTGCGAAGTGAATCTGTCTTAAGCTGGTTGGCGATCGAGGAAACATCGGTCAGCTGGTTCAACCCTTGGTAGAGCTGCTGCGCTTCCGCAATCTGCTGGCGACCTTGCTCGATCATCTGCATGGTCTTCTGGATTTGTTCGATATGCTTGAGCACCGACGTGCTATCGAACACAGGGATACCCTGCGCACTGGCTGGCGTCGCGGCCGCAAGGCTCCCGATCGACACAGCCGCCAAGATAAGCTGCTTCATAGTCTCACTCCTTTCAGCTTGGGCGCCGGCGCCGGTGAAATTCCGGCAACCAGAGCTTCGGATCATTGCCCAGTTCGGCAATCACTTCGCGGGCCACGCCCGTTGTTTCAGCGCGGCCCGACAGCACGGCCAGTTCATCGTCCATGCCAATGAGATCCAGGCCGACCACAACGGAGTCATGGCCCTGCTTCACGAGGAATTTGCGGCTTTCCGGCGACAGCTCTTCGCGCACCAGCTTAAATTCCGCCTCCGAGAGCGAGAAGCCTTCGATGTAATCCCGGCGCTGGCCGAACGGATTGGGCAGGAAGATTTTCGTCGCGACCTGCTCCAAGATCGAATGGCTGATCGTGGACCGCAGCGCGTCCGCAGGCGACTGTGTTGCAAAGACGAGGAACGCATTGCGCTTGCGGTATGTCTTGAGGCCATCCTGCGCGAATGCCGTGAACGCCGGATCGGCCAGCGCCTTCCAAAATTCGTCAATCGCAATAACCATGCGCTCGCCTGTCAGGAGCGCGTCTATCCGCTCGAACAGGTAGAGCATGACCGGCGTGCGGATTTCCGCGTTTTCGAGGAAGTCGGTCATATCGAAGCCCACGAAACGGGCTTCGAGAGACATGGAATCTTCCTCATTATCGAAAACCCAGCCAAGGTTCCCCTCGGAGGTCCACTTGACTAGGCGCGCGCCGACGCCGCCCGAGTCCGACATGCCGAGCATGGTCCGCAGCGCCGACAGCGAGCGTTGCTCGCGTGGCAGCTTCATCACGGCTTCGATGCCATCGTCGATCAGGTGCGATTCCTGCACCGTGATCGGCGCCCCCTCTTGCTTCACCAGCTGGCGGATGAAGCGACCGAGGAACGCGCGATGGGAAGCCGTATTGTCGAGCGCCTTGAGCGGAGCGAAGCCCGTAGGTTCCCCGTTGCGCAGCGCGAGATAGGTGCCGCCGCTGGCTCGGACAAAAATTTCCGCGCCTTGATCCTTGTCGATGAAGATATGGCGCGCGTTGAACTTTTCGAGCTGCGCCATCAGGAAGTTGACCAGCACCGTCTTACCGCCGCCCGATGGACCAATGACCATCGAATGGCCCAGGTCTGCCGAATGGAAATTGAAGTAATAGGGGCTGCGAGCGCTTGTCTTGAGCAAGGCGACCGCAGGCCCCCAATGATTGCCGTCCTCGTGCCCTGCAGGGAACGTATGGAAGGGCGAGAACGCCGAGAAATTATATGACGTGATCGGCGCGGGGCGCGCCCTCCACGCGAAGTTGCCGACCAGCTGCGACCAATAGGCAGCTTCCAGCGCCGCGCTTTCGCGGGCGGCGACCATGCCCGTATCGGCCAGCGCCGCGCGCGCGATCGACATGTTATCGCGCAGCTTCTTCAAATCTTCCGCGAACACCGTCAGCGTGAAATGATGGTCCCCCAGCACAAAGCGGTTCGATTGCAAATCGTCGGCCGCGTCGATCAGCTCATCCATCTGGCTGATCGCCTTGTCACCGGCGTTCGCCATTTGGGTCTGGCGAAGCCGAAACCGTTCTGTTGCCGCTGTGCGCGACAGGAACGTGAACGACTGCGTTATGGCGAGGCTGAAATCGACCGAAAGCAGCGATTCAAACTGGCGCGGCGTTGTCGATGACGGATACTCGCGAATGCCGAAAATGCCGCCGAACATCGAATGATCGGCGTCGCGGACCTCAAATGTCTCAGCGCCGATGATGGCGCGGCTCGCATAGAGCGCCGAGCCGAGACGGCCACGGACCAGAGGACAGCGCCGATAGCGCCCGGTCATCACCTGGTTCAATATTTCCAGCGGTTCGGAGAACAGGAGACCCCGGTGCTCATAGATGCCGACACGGCGCGGACGAACGCGCAGCAGTAGCTTTTCCAGATCGCGCACCTTGTCTTCCAGCAGCTCTAGAGCTTCCGCGATATTGGCGTTCTTGTCCTCCTGCTTCTTGCGCAGGAAATCCATCAGCTTGTCGGTCGCGTTTGCTGTTGGGCGGATCACGACCGTCATGAAGAAGCGGTTGCGGAACATGCGTTCGGCCGTCATCCGCTCATAGTATTTTTGATCGAGCTTCGCGGCGAAATGCGAGCGGAACGTGCCGCCTGGATAGTCGCGCACGCGCATCCGCAACATGTGCGTCCAGATCGAAAGCCGCTCGTCATGGATATTGCGCCAGACCCCGTTGAGGCGCGTGTGCCAATCATTCAGATCGCGCACGTCCGAAGTCTCAAAGGGCCGTCCATCCAGTTCGAGCATGAGCATCAGATCGCCGTTATCGAGGGCGACCACATGCTCATTGACATGCCGCGAATACGGCAAGAATTTCTCGGGCATTTCCTCCCGTTTGGCCTTGTCAAAAGGCACCTTCTCCGCGAGCGCGCTCTTACCGAACACCACGACCAAATCCCTTTCGCTTGATTCCGTAGAGCGGCAGCGGCGTGTAGCTCGATCCACCCCAAAAGACGCGGTTCCGGTTCGCCGCTTTGGTCCGGCCCCACAGGAAGATCAGCCGGAATGCGTTCACGTCATGCCGAACGATAAGCCGCGCCATCGCATAAAGCGCGACGGCGGCCGCGCCGCCGTAGAGAGGATTGCCCGAACCAACTAACGTGATTGCGCCCGCCATGATGATGAGCGCGCCCGCTTCAATGGGAACACCCGCCCACAAAGCGGGGCGGGTGACGGCCAAGAACAGCGGGTCTTTTGTCATTTCTTCCTGACCGTCCATCCCCGATCACCCCGTAATCGTGTCGACGATCCAAGGCGCGGAGAACACGATCACCACGCCAACTACGACCGTGACGAGCATCTGCACCGACGCGCGGCCGAGGAACCACAGAAGGCCAACGACGATGATCGCGATGATCGCAAGCGTGCGGAGCAAACCGTTGCTCAGCAGGCCGAGAATGTTGTCGGCCAGGCCTTCAAAGTTTGCCTGCGCAAAAGCCGGCTCCGCTACGAGCAGGCTTGCCAGCAGCGACAGGGGCAGCGCGCGCGCCATGAGCGGCGAGGGCTTGAGACGCGCGAGCAGCGCATCGAGCCGGGATTCAGCCTTGATCTTCCAGATACGAAACATTCGATAACTCCTATCTTCGCCTTACGAACCAATCCGCGCGTGTTGGGCGCGGCCGAAAACATCCCACGCAGGCGGTGCAGGCGGTGGAGCCGCCTCCATGTTCTCCGCTGCGATTTCCGCCAGCTCCACCGGCACACGACCGGCGCCAGTGTCGCTCATGGCGGCGCTGGCGGGCTGATCGCCCACGATGACAGTCGGGATTGCGGTCGCAGGCCGACCGCTGACGCGGCGACCTGCGTTCTCCACGCGGGCGACATAGCCGTTGCGGAAACCTCTCGATTGAGAGCCTGTGTTATACATGCTGAGTGCGACCCGAAGGGCCTCTTGCGGGGTGCGCCCCGTCTTGGCCGAACGGAAATTGGACAGGAGCACCCGGCCTGCCGCTTCGATATTGGAGCACTGCTTGAAAACAGTGTCCCACGTTAGGCCGAGCCATCCCATGTTGCGTGAATTGATTTGGCCGAGGCCGAGATCCACGCTGTAGCCGCGAGCCACATAGGAGCGCGCGGTTGCGATGGCCTCAGCCTCATTACGCGGACGGCGAGGCTGACTGGCCACGCCGTTGACGTTGATCGCAAAAACATAGTTCGAAGATTCCGCATCCACGATCGCGGCGATCGTATGCGGCGCTACCGCTGGGGCGCATTGCGCCGCCAGCGAAAGAACGGCCCCGGTTTCGAGGAACACGTTCCCGCTCCCGGTCAGTTGCGCGGCTGATAGTAGGTCTGTTGCCGCCCGTCAGTCCAAGTGACCGTCAAGCGACCAGGCCTCCCATCATCCGGCTTCTTGTATTTGGTCTTGGCGATGCCCCCGCCCGTGCATGTCGGGAAGCTGCCGCCGAGAGCCAGCACGCGCCACAGTTTCGTTATCGGTGGAACACAGGCTGGATATTGCGTCGGACCACCCGGGTTGGAGATGCACAGCACAACCTCACATGCCCAAGTAGGCTCTGTTGCAAAAATCGTGAAGCTTGAGCATGCTTGGCGGAGATTGGACGGACGGAACGATGACGGATTTCAAGTGGCGCCATTTCCAGGGTGATGTGATCCTGTGGGCGGTGCGCTGGTATTGTCGCTATCCGATCAGCTATCGCGACCTTGAGGAAATGCTGGCGGAACGCGGCATTTCGGTCGACCATACGACGATCTATCGCTGGGTCCAGTGCTACGCCCCGGAGATGGAGAAGCGGCTGCGCTGGTTCTGGCGGCGTGGCTTTGATCCGAGCTGGCGCCTGGATGAAACCTACGTCAAGGTGCGGGGCAAGTGGACCTACCTGTACCGGGCAGTCGACAAGCGGGGCGACACGATCGATTTCTACCTGTCGCCGACCCGCAGCGCCAAGGCAGCGAAGCGGTTCCTGGGCAAGGCCCTGCGAGGCCTGAAGCACTGGGAAAAGCCTGCCACGCTCAATACCGACAAAGCGCCGAGCTATGGTGCAGCGATCACCGAATTGAAGCGCGAAGGAAAGCTGGACCGGGAGACGGCCCACCGGCAGGTGAAGTATCTCAATAACGTGATCGAGGCCGATCACGGAAAGCTCAAGATACTGATCAAGCCGGTGCGCGGTTTCAAATCGATCCCCACGGCCTATGCCACGATCAAGGGATTCGAAGTCATGCGAGCCCTGCGCAAAGGACAGGCTCGCCCCTGGTGCCTGCAGCCCGGCATCAGGGGCGAGGTGCGCCTTGTGGAGAGAGCTTTTGGCATTGGGCCCTCGGCGCTGACGGAGGCCATGGGCATGCTCAACCACCATTTCGCAGCAGCCGCCTGATCGGCGCAGAGCGACAGCCTACCTCTGACTGCCGCCAATCTTTGCAACAGAGCCAAGGAGAAGAATATGGCCGATAATGACAACAGCGAACGCCAAGCAAAGACGCCGCGCTCCTACGAAATTCTTGGCCCTGGGAACAGCAAGGAAACCTTTGCGAGATTCCCCGATGCCATGAAGGCATTTGCCAAGCTGGAAAACCAATATGACCACGCGCTGACGATGCAGAAAGGCGGAAAAACCGCTTATCTGGCGTCCACGGATTGGCGCAATGATGGGTCCACGCCGGTTGCGCAATATCTGACGCCGGCTGTCGAAGAGTATAATAAGGCGCTGAAACGCGGAGCGCCTGCCGACGAATTGCGCGGACACGAAAGCAGAGTGCGGGCCGACCTTAATGCGTGGCCCCGGCAAGCGAAGCGCGAAGCGGCTCCGACCGCATCGGCCGATAAATCGCTCAATATCCATGAGGGTGAGCGAGCCAGGGCGGAGAGCAAAGACGGTGCTGCGCCCGCGAAAGCTGAGGTTCCATCGAAGGCAGCGCCAAAGGATGACAAGCAAGTTGACGACACACGCTTGGCTCTGCCCACGCAGCTCGAACGCAAATATCTGCGCGTTGGGAATGATCTTTTCCGTAGCGGCCGCGATGACAAGCCCGATATGTCGATCAAGGGCCAAGACGGCATTCGCATCAACAAGGACTATGCCATTGGCGATGCTATCGCGATCGCGAAGCACAATGGCTGGCAGTCGATCCGTGTTCATGGAAGCGACGAATTCAAGAAGGCGGTCTATCTGGAAGCGGCGCGATCGGGGGTCGAAGTGAAAGGGTTCAAGCCGTCTGAACAGCTGAAACTTGAGGGAGAAAGGCTGGCGGCGCGAGATAAGGCCCGCGAAGCACAAGACCCGGCAAAGAGAGCGAGCATGGCAAAGCAAGACCCCTCAGAATCTCGTGCTGCGGCCGAACAGTTCCGGCGCAATTCGCATCGGGATAATGCGGCCAACCCGCAATTCAAGGCCGCGCAATCGCACGTCCTGGCGGCAGCGATCGAAGCGAAAACCCGGTTCACCCAAAAGGAAGACAGGGATCGCTTCATAGAGCGGGCCAAGGAAACTGTCGCCAAGCGTATTGAGGTTGGCGCGCCGGTCCCTGCTGCCCGTTTCGAGCAACAGCGCCAGAACGAGGCTACCCGCATAGCGCGCGAGGATTTGACGCTGCGCCAGCAGGAAAGGAAGCCGTCACGCTCGCGCTAAGTGCATGGCACATGCTTTTTGGAAACAGGAAACCGCACGATGAACATTCCCCGGCCTGATCCGGTGCCATCGAGAGGCGTGTCCGATCTCGATCGTCACATTGAAACCTTGCTTCGCGTGATTCATTCCAGAAACCTCGCTTGGTCTGATCTAAGCGAAGTGGGTAAACAGGTAGAACGCCCTCTGACGGACGTTGAGCAATTGCTTACAAATGTGGGCGACGACGCCCATGAAATCACCCTTGCTACCGAGACGATCATAACAGCCCTCAAGCTGCAACGTGATGCGCTCGCGATCCAAAGCTCTCGCCGTAGAGCACGCTTCGGCTCGATGCTCCTGCTCATGATCCCCGTGTTCTTCGTAGGTTTGATGATTGGCGCATCATACGGGATAGATGAAGGTCGGGCGCGGGAGCGTGAAGCCTTAAAGTATCCGATGATACCCCAGCTGTCCGTAGATCGTGGCAGGCTCAAAACTGACGGAAGGTAGAGCGGTGGCAGCTGCCACCGCTTGCGATCTCTTGATGGGCTATGGCCTCATGAGGCACGATGAAGAAATCTGACAGGGCAAAGAAACAAACCGCCAAGGTAATCGAGGCGGCTGCACGCGCCCATGAAGCTCTCGATTATTTCAACGGCAACGTCACAAATCCGTTCGATGAGTTAACATGGCCCAGTATTGCCGAAGGTTATCTTCTAGTCGCGCAGAAGGCGGTATCAGACGCCTTGGTCGCTTTGGAACGCGCAAACAGCGTTGGCTGGACCAAGCACGGCCAGTAACTATCGTCCTGGCCCTTCCCGCGAACGATCGCGGTTCCTAGATCGTTCGCTCTGCCGCTTCCGCTCCATCGCGGCTACCGATCGCTCATGAATTGTAGGCGTTCGCCCTGCCCCCACAAATTGCCGCACCTGGTCGGCAAGCTGGCGGTCAGCTGGATCGCTGCTTGCCTCAAGGCGCTTGGCGGCGGCTAGATAGCGGTGTTGCGTCTCATTCCATGCCTGCCGCCCGCGCACCACGAAATCCGGAGCGGTGGACCGCCCCGCCAGCTGGTCTCGCGCGGCCGCAGTGATCTTCTGATTGGCAAACGGTGCAGGTGCGGTGCCGGCCATGTAGCGCTGCCGCATCCGATTCAGGGCCATGCTTTGACCAGCTCGGCCGACACCGCGCGCTGCGCGAGGCGTTGCCTCGGCAGTAACCCCCCTCGCCCGCAATTCCTCGGCAAAGCGCTCCCGGTAATGATGCAGCGTTTGAGGTCGCGGGTTGAAGCGTTTCCCCGTGTCACCGCGCGCTGCAACCGTCACATGCACGTGAGGCCGTGGTGTGTCCGTATGCAGCGCCAGGACGTAATCCCACTCATGCCCGATCTCGCTCCGCGCGACTTCGCGCACCGCTGAAAGAACCTTGTCGGGGTCTGTGCCTGCCGGCATCGAAAAAACCATGCTCACGGCGGCTACGGTAGAATTGTCACGCCAATAGACAGGATCGCCCCAATCGCGCGCCAGCGCCGCCCGATCTTCCTTGTCAGTCAGAATGTCGCCATCGCGCGTTTCAAGCGGCACATCGCCTTTTCGGCCGATATAGTCGAAATGCGCAGCCGCGTGGTTCTTGCCCTTCGGCCTGCCCGTAACCTTGACCATGACCTCCGGAGCACGGCTGACAATGCGAGCAAGCCGCGCCCGGGTGCTCCCGCCCTGGCCTGCTCGCCTCGAACTAAGCGAGCGCAGCAACATGTCGGCGCCGCGCCTGTTCGGGTCGCTGGTCAGCTTTGGTTTGAACAGCGCGGCGAGCTGGCCCGCCTCAAAGCTGCTGTCAAAGTCGCTCACCGGGCACCTCCCAATAGACAAGATCGGCCTTCGTGGCTGCACCGATACCTTCGACGGCCGCGCCGATCGCCGCGCGCAGGTCGTTGACCTTATGCAGCTCGCCGGCGATCTCCGCTGCATTGTCCGCCAGCGCCATCTTGTTCGCCGCTCGGGCGATCTGATTCACGTTGCGGCCAATGCGCTGTAACGCCTGACGGCAATTCAACAGCTCTTCGCGCAACTCGCGATCGACAGGCGCGGCAATGCCGATGTGTCGCCGCACAAGAGCCATCGCCCAGGTCGCCGGGGTCATGCGGCGCTCCTTTGCGCGATGGCGGATCACGGCCAGTTCGGTTTCGGTGGGCCGAAGATAAAGGCGGTGCTCGCCAGCGGCCTCGCGGTCGGCAACAGGCGCGGCCTCGATGGCCGCCCCGGACTGCCTGAGCACCGCGTCAACCAGCTGACGCATGAAGGGGCCGCGCCCTCCCCTCGTCTGCGCGAGCGCGTCGATCTTTGCGAGCTTGGCCGCCTCGATCTTGAAGCCCAGCGTCTTTTCCATGTGGGGTAGGTATCTCCCAACCGTGAAGCGCGATCCGATAGGATTGAGCGTATCGGTTAACATTAGCCGCC
>NZ_CP012703.1 GCF_001307295.1 Sphingopyxis macrogoltabida
TTTTTCTTCTTTCTGATTGTGCCTGAAGCGCGGCGCTGGTGAGTCGCGCTGCCGTTGTCCCGATTTTCGGGACAAGCTGTCCGATCTGGCGGGACGCTGGTGGGTGAAACCACGATGATCCAGCCTCTCGTCATAATCTTCCGCTGAAGTTATCCACAGGTCAGCCTAGTGTTAAAATATGGGTTTAGTGATGTGTTACGGAAATTCGGCCTGCCCGGAAAGGCGCAGAAATCCTCGCTTTTTTGGCAGAAATTTGCCGCGCGGTGAATCCGCTCTGACGAAAAAGCGAATCCAGAGTGACGAAAAGGCGAATCCACTATGACGATAGCGCCAGGCCTTCCCTGCCGCGCTCAAGCGTAATCGAAATGACGATAGCGCGGCGGTGAATCTGAAATGACGATAATCCGCTTGCGTATGTGAAATGACGATAGTAGCCCTAGCGTTAGTGAAATGACGATAGACCCCTCCCCTTCCCTGTTTGACGCGCCGATCGCCGCGCCGGTCTCGGCCGTGGACGGCGACGATCGCACGCCGCTGCTGCCGGTGCGCCATCCCAACCAGGACTTGTTCATCTGCGACGTGCTGGACGCCATCCCCAAGGATGACATGGCCTCAATGGAGCATCCGGTGTTTTCGCTCTCGACCAAGCCCGACAACCGGACGCGGCGCTACGAGCATAACGGCAACGTCATCGAGATTATCCCCTCGGGCAAGGGGCTGGCGACGATCCACGACAAGGACATATTGATCTACTGCATTTCGCAGCTCGTCGCGAAGATGAACCAGGGCGAGCAACCTAGCCGCACGGTGCGCCTGCAAGCCTATGACATGCTCGTCGCCACCAACCGGCAAACCAGCGGCGAAGGCTATCGACTGATGGCCGACGCCCTCACCCGCCTGCGCGGGACCACGGTGCGGACCAATATTCAAACGGGCGGTGTCGAAGAAACGCGGATTTTCGGCCTGATCGAAGAGGCCAAGATCACGCGCAAGACGTTCGATGGCCGGATGCTCGATCTCGAAATCACCCTGTCGGATTGGGTCTATCGCTCGGTCATCAGCAAGAACGTCCTGACGCTCCACCGCGACTATTTCCGGCTCCGCAAGCCGTTCGAGCGGCGCATGTATGAACTGGCGCGCAAGCATTGCGGCGTGAAGGACGAATGGAAGATCGGCCTAGAGTTGCTACAGAAGAAATGCGGCTCGAACAGCCCGCTCCGAGTGTTCCGGGCCTTGGTCAAGAAGGTCTGCGAGCATGACGCCGATCACGGCCATTTCCCCGACTATGCGGTGACGATGGATGATGACGTGATCTTGTTCCGCAACCGCTCGGGCCTCAAATCCAAGCCCGATCCGGTCGCCAGCGCCGGCGACGATGCGCCCTATATCGACCCGGAAACCATGCACGACGCCAAGACGGCCGCGCCAGGCTATGACGTGTATGCGCTCTATGACGAATGGGTGTCGTGGTGGCACGACATGGGCAAGCCCGAACTCAAAAGCCCTGCCGGGGCCTTCCTCGGCTTCTGCAAGAAACGGCACGAACGCAAACCACTACGCTGATCCCCTGCTCTATGCGGGCAAGCGGCCATGTTTACTTACCCGCATGTTTGCATGTGGACATGCTCACTTGCCTACAGGGCTTTCCCCCATCTTGCGAAGCCAGTCGTTGAACGCCTCGGCCATCGCGTCCTGTAGGCTCATGCCGTGCTTGCGGGCGGTCATGTGCATGGCGAAGGACATTTCCGGGCTGAAATAGCCCGTCATGGCCTTCTTGCCCTGACGGCTCGGCGCAACCGGGTTGCTGCTCGATCCGCTGCCGGAGCCTGCGCCAGTGCCACGGGCGATCGGCGCGGCCGCCCTCCCCTCCGGCTCGACCATCGCCGGCGCTGGCGCTGCATCGCGATCCCGCAATGCGAGCAATGATCCCTTCCGGCTCATGCGTTGGCCCTCCGCTTCCTAGATGCTTGCATGTTTACATGCTCGCATGTCCACTTGTAAAGCTGGCGCACCTCATCGGCCGCCTTGCCGCTCGGCTCGATCTCCATCGCCGTCTTGCCCTCGGCCGCCGCGTGGCGAAAGGCGGCGCGATCCGCGATATGGTGGGGGCAGGCGTCAAGCCCATAATCCTGCACGAGCTGCGCGGCTTCGTCATACATGCGCGGCGCGGTCGGGCTTCCCGCCGTGAAGATCACGAAAGCAGGCTTGCCGCGCATCTTCACAAGGCTGGCGGTCGTCTTGATCGCCGCCAAATCGAACGCGCTGGGGCGGCAAGGGATCAACACTAGGTCGGCCGCCTCGACGGCGGCGCTGGCGGCGCTGTCGGCGTGGGGCGGGGTGTCGATTACGATGAACGCCGCGCCCTGGCCCGTCGCCTGCTCGATCTTGGCGGCAAGGCGAGGGGGCGCGCTGTCGATCACGACCGGGGGCGCATCCTGTCGCCATGCCGCCCACTGGCTCGCCGTCGCCTGCGGGTCGACGTCGATCACAAGGGCGGTATGCCCGGAATCCTCGGCGGCGGCGGCCAGGTGCAAGGCGAGGGTGGTTTTCCCCGCGCCGCCCTTCTGGCTGATGATCGCGATTGTTGGCATGTGAATATCCTTACATGATCGCATGTTTGCATGTGGTCATACTGGCTTGCTCCGGTTGCGTCAACGAAACCCCGAACTGGCGCGCAGCGTCAATGAAACCCCGAATTGCGGGGAGGGGAGGGCGGTCTAGCCGTCGTCGCCGCCCTCATCCTCGCTGCCGTCGTCCAGCGGCTCATGCTCCATGCGGCCGTGATCCTCGATCGGGCAAAGCGGCGCTCCGGCCAGCTCAAGCCATTTGCGCGCGGTCCTCACGGTATAGCCGCACGTCGCGCACTCGCATTTGAGCATCCGGGTTTTCTGCTTCTTCGGCGCGGTCGACTCCCCATCGGTGTCGAGACGGGCATGGGGGAGGGGGCCAACGGCGTCCAAGATCGGCGCGACGGCCGCAAGAAACGCCTCGCCGGGGGTGGTGGCGCGCATCGGCCCGACGAGCCCCAGCCCCAGCGCGATCCGTTTAAACGCTTTCCCATGCCCTGCCGGGATGCCGACGGCGGCATGGACCAGCTCATGCGCGAGGATGGCCGCGATCTGCGCCGGCATGGCGTCAGGCGCGTGCGCGAGGTCGGGCCGGATGAAGATTTCAAAATGCCCGTCCGCGCTCAGCCGGTTATCCCAGCACTCGCCGATCGCCTTGCCCTTCCGGCCCGAGCTGGTGAAGCCGATCGCCACGCGGATACGCGCGGGCAGGGGAGCGTCCAACGCCGCGAACAAGGGGGCCATGCCCGCCGCCACCCGATTGAGCCAGCTTTCCCGGTTGTCCTGTTCCATACCTTCTACTCCCTTCAAATCGCCCTGCGGGGCGATGGCTGCGGCCATCGCTCCCGAGTTCGCGCGGAGCAGCCGGCGAGAGAGGGGGGCAGCGGGAATCTGCGGGAGTGGTGCGGGCGGGCGCTTCGCGCCAACCCGGTCCCGCTGATTGCCGTTGCTGGGGAGAGGCGGCCGGGACCGCCTTTCCCCATGCGAACGAACATCATGCCGGCGCACGCCGGCACCATGCCCGAGATCCGCTTGCGATCTCGGCCCCGCCATGTGGGTCGTCACCTTCGGCCAAGACCGCTTGCGGGCTTGGGGAGCGAAGCGAGTAGAGCCACGGTGCCGCGCAGCGGCAGGCGCAGTCTCCTCGCCTAGATTGAAATTGTTGCTCAAATGAGCTACATCGTTCGTCTGACTAGGGAGATTCCAATGGCTGCTACCGCGTTCGTGCGTGCGCGCATCGACGAAACATTGAAGGATGAAGCCGCCGCCGTCCTAGCCGAGCTGGGGCTGACGGTTTCCGATGTGGTCCGCATGACGCTTACGCGGGTCGCCAAGGACCATGCCTTGCCGTTCGAGCTGAAGGTGCCCAACGCCGAGACGCGCGCCGCGATCGAATCGTCCCGCGCGACCATGAAGGCGCGTCGTGCGCGCTTCACCGATCCCAAGGAACTGTTCGATGCCCTCGACCAAGAAGCCCGCCAGCAGTAAGCGGGCTTCGTTCCCAAGAGAGGCATCCTACGAAAAGCGGTTCGTCAAGGATTGGGAGCGGCTGTCGCGCAGCGGCCGCTACAACATGAACCAGCTCAAGGAAGCGATGATGCTGCTCATCGCCAACGATGCGCCGCTTGGCCCGGAATGGCTGGACCACGCCCTCAAGGGCGATTGGAGCGATCATCGCGAGTGCCATATCGGCGGCGATTTCCTGCTGATCTACACGATTGAGGGCAATCTGGTGAACTTCGTGCGCGCGGGAACCCATTCGGAACTGTTCGAGTAATCGGCTCGACGGCCGAACGTTTGGAAGGCAGGGCAATGAACGCCGACGACATGAAGGTCGAAACCTTCGCCTGCGTCTTTGACGCAATCGCCGACACGCCGGAGGAGGCGACGGAGTTGAGGACGCGCGCGGACCTGATGCGGGGCATCACCGCGCGGGTGAAGTCGTGGGACGTGCCGCTGGGCGAGGCCGCCAAGCGGCTCGGGCTGACGCCGCCCCGCCTCAACGACCTCCTGCGCGGGAAGTTTAACAGATTCTCGCTGGATGACCTGATGACCGCCGCGACGGCGGCGGGCATCGCGCCGCCGGCACCGCGCAAAAGCTCGTGGGATGACCTGCGCGGGATAGTGAAGGGCAACGGCGCGCGGTTCACGATCGAGGAAATCAACGACGCCATCGCCGAAGCCGGCGCAGCAGCCGGCATGGCCGGGATGAACGACCATGACGGGGACTGATCGAAACGGCGAAATCCTTTATCCACCGATGGAGGCGGCCGAAATCCGGCGGTGCGCCAGGAGAGCGGTTTGAGCCAGGCCGGGTTTGCGCGCTTGCTGTGGGCGCACAAGCGCACGGTCCAGCGCTGGGAGGCCGGCACGATGCGGCCGACTGGCGCGGCGCTCGCCTTGCTGACGCTGGTGAAGCGGCGCGGCATCCAGATTCTCACCTAGAAGGATTGATAGAATGGCCGGCCATCGCCCCTTTTCCGATCTTATGAAAGATTGGAGTCCCGAGCGCCGCGCGCGTAATGAGGCCCATAAGGCGAAGTTGGAGGCCGAGTTGATGGGCCGCGCTGCTACGCGCGATGCGATCGAAGAACTGGAAGCTGGCAAGGGCGTGCGCTTCACCAGCGTTGAGGCGCTTATGTCTGATCTCCATGATGACGATTGATCGACCCGAAACGGCGGCCGAGTTTTTCGCGCGGCGCTCCAAAGGTCGTGCGGTGGGTGATCTCGACCGCATTCTCGACAAGGTGCCTGATCGGCCGCCGGAACCCGGCGACGAATTGAAGGCTGGACGCCCGATCGCCTACATCGCCGGTAATCGGCGAGGGTGCCGCGAGATCCGCGCACGCGATCTCGCCCGCCATGTGGGCCGGAACCTTGGGCCAGGACCGCTTGCGGGCTTGGGGAGCGCAACGAGTAGGGCCACGGTGCCAGCGCCAGGCGCTTAGATCATTTTGGCTATCAGCCTTGCACTAGTGCAACCTTTGCACTACATTGAAGCATGGTCACGATGTTTCGCGGTCCCCGCTGGAAAATTGCCGTCTATGGCCGCGATCATGGCGTGCCGCATTTCCACATCGAAGGCCCGGATTTCCGCTGCTCGGTGGCGATTGCATCGTTTGACGTGATCGTGGGCACCGTGTCGGCGGCGGTCTTGAAGGACGCATTGGAATGGGCGCGGCCTAATCAGGCTTTGCTCATGCAGACGTGGCAGGAGTTGAACGGATGAACATCACCGACAAGGCCCGCACCATTACCGCCGTGCGCGCGACCGGGCCGTCATCGCTGCATCTGTCCTGGTCGGAAGGGACGGCGGCTGATCTCGATCTTGGCGCGGTCCTCGCCGATCGCGCCTTTGCCGCGCTGCGCGATCCGGGCGAGTTCGCCAAGGTCGAAGTGGGCGATTGGGGTCATAGCCTGGCCTGGCCTTCGGGTGCGGAGCTGGGCGCGGACATGCTGTGGCTCGAAACGCTGTCGGCAACCGGGCATGGCGATGTGCGCGCCTTCCTCGAATGGCGGCTGCGCCATGCGCTGTCGCTGTCGAAGGCGGCCGATGCGCTTGGCGTCTCGCGCCGCATGGTCGCCTACTACTCCAACGGCGAAAAGAAGGTGCCGAAACCAATCTTGCTGGCGTGCCGGGGCTGGGAAGCCAGCAATGGGCTATACCGGGCCGCCTAACCGGACATGAGAGCGATCTTCATCCGCCACGGCGAAAACACCGGCAACGCCGGCGTGCCCTGCCACGATCTCGCGACGATCGCGCTGACGGAGCGCGGCCACGAACAGGCGCGCGCGGTCGCGGCGAGCTGGACGCAAGCGCCCGCGCTCATCGTCACCTCGCCCTATACCCGCACCCGGCAGACGGCCGCGCCGACGATCGCGCGCTTTCCAGGCGTGCCGGTGGAAGTGTGGCCGATCGAAGAGTTCACCTATTTGCAACCTGCGCGCTGGAACGGCACGCGCAGCGCCGAACGGATGCCGCACCTAGAACGCTATTGGCGCGAGGCCGATCCTGACTACTGCGACGGGGAAGGGGCGGAGAGTTTCAGCACCCTGTTACGGCGCTGCGAGGCGGCGCTAACGCGCCTCGCCGCCATGCCTGCGGGATCGCTGGCCTATGTGTTCGGGCATGGGCAGTTCATCCAGGCCGCGCGCGCGATCGTCGCCGACGCCCATCTGGACGATCGGGCCAAGATGCGCGCTTTCTGGCGCAAGGGCGAGCCGCCCGCGATCGGCAACGCGCAGCGGGTAGGGTTTCATTGGCAGGGCGACCGCTGGACCTGCGCGCCCGCGCTCGCCGCCTAGATCAACACGCGCTCCACCTCGTCCAGCGTCACGTCATCGGGGCGGCGGTCATAGAGCTGGGTGGTGCGCGTCGAGCTATGGTTCGCCATCGTCGCGGCCGTCTCCAACGTGCCGCCATTCTTCAAATAGGTGGTGATCCCGGTCGCGCGGAAACTGTGGTTGCCGATCGCCGTCCCGATCCCGGCCGCCGCCGCGCGCCGGCGCACCATCGCGAAGGCGTTGGCTTGGGGCAGGGGGGTATCGCTTAGTCGCTTAGTGCTGCGCGCGATCGTGCGGAATAGCGGCCCCTTGCGGTCCTCGCGCAGCTCGCAACCGTCGATATAGGCGGTTAGATAATCCTCTAGATTGTGGTGGCAGGGCATTTCATGGCGCTTGCCGCCTTTCTCATGCAGGCGGACCCATAGCCGCCGATTCTGCATGAACACGTCCTCGACCCGCATCGCCAGCGCCGCGCCGATCCGCGCGAAGCTATAGACCATGAGACCGATCAGCGCGCGGTCGCGCAGGCCCGCATGGGTGGTCACGTCGATGCTGTCGAGCAACCGCCGCGCCTCGTCGGGGGCCAGTACCGGCGTCTTGCCGCGCCGCTGGCTATGCGCCGGCCCGCGCACCGATCCGGCCGGGTTCGCCGGCACGGCATGACCCGTCACCAGCCAGTCGAACAGGTGGCGCACGCCGGCGAGCTGCTGCTTGACGCTGGGGGCGGCCAGCTCGCGCCCCAGCGCCTCGACCCAGGCCGCGACATGAAGCGGCTGCACCTGGGCGAGCGAGGCGACGCCGCGCGCCTCGCACCAGGCCAGGAAGTCGCCGGCCGCCCGCGCATAGGCGCGGCGTGTATGCGGATTGCGGATGGTGACGGCGAAGAACTCAAGGAATCGAAGCTGCGCGCGCTCGTCGGCCGCCGCGATCAGCGCCGGCAACGCCAGCGCGGGCGCGGGCGCGGGGAGGGGGGCGAGCTGGTTCATCGCGCGATCTTCTCCCATCGCGCCGGCGCGGGACGCGGCGCGGCCATCTTGCGGCGCAGCTCGTCGAACACCTCGTCGGCGTCGCGGACGCGGCCAGCCTCCGCGTCCTCAAGGCCGCGCTTTATCGACCCGTCCAATATCCGGCGTAGCAGCTCGTCGCGTAAATCGTGGTGCGGCTCCATGTCGATGAAGTTCTTGACGATCGCGAACACCGCCTCGGAAGGATCGGCGAACATGCCGCGCTCGATCCGCTCCAACAGCCAGTCGGCCTGATCGCCGGTAAGATACGCCTCGAAGCGCAAGCCGCCCGCGCGGGCCTGCTCGCGCAGCGCCTTGGCCTGGTCGCGCTCGGCATAGTTGTCGGCGAAAGCCGTGTCCTCGTCCTGGTCCATATCGCTCCCTTTCGGCGGTGGATCTCGGGACCGTTTAAACGGCTCCATCGGATCGCCATGAGTGTGTGATAAAGGACATTATCATACATAGAACGAGGCGTGAATCCCGCATGTCGCATTCCGGCTATTCAGCTATCGCGTCGAACCGGTCTCGAGCCTCACGCACAGCCATGTGGTTCTGGTCAGCCCATTCGATAAGGGCCAGCAAGGGTTGGAACATCGAGTGGCCCAAAGGGGTCAGGCTATATTCCACCTTGGGCGGCGTGCTGGGGACGACCAGCCTGTGAACGTAGCCATCCCTCTGCAATTCACGCAGGGTCTGCGTCAGCATGCGTTGCGAAATGTCGAACACAAGTCGGCGGATCTCGCTGAAACGGCGCGGGCGTTCCGCAAGCACGATCAGCAGGAGCGAAGACCATTTGCCGCTCAGATTGGCCAGGACGTCCCGTACCGGGCAATTATCCAGGTTGCCGCCATGCGCGCGACGTATCTCGTCGAGCTTCATGCCCCCGTCAACATTGAACACCGCGATGCCGGTGGTTCCCTTCGCGTAACCAGCTTCCATAAAACTGCCTTCTTTACAGGAGTTGAACTCAGTTTAACATCATAGTCTCAATAAGAGACCTAATCTAGCAGCAGGAATATCCCTTCATGAGTGAAACGATCCTCGTCACCGGCGCAACCGGCCAGCTCGGCCAGCGCGTGGTTCACCATCTCCTGGAGACCCAAGGTGTGGCGCCTGAGAGCCTGATCCTGCTGAGCCGTGATCCAGGCAAGTTGTCTGACCTCAGCGCAAGGGGTGTCCAGGCGAGGATCGGAGACTTCGACGACGCAGCGTCGCTGGGCCAAGCCTTCGACGGTGCCGATCGCATTCTCATCATCTCCACGGATGCTGTCGGCGAGCCGGGCAAGAGGTTGCGTCAGCATCTTGCAGCCGTTTCGGCCGCAGCCACAGCAGGTGCGCATATTGCCTACACCTCGATGCTGGCGCCCGAACCGGGTAATCCGGTGCTCTTCGCGCCCGATCATTATGGCACCGAGCAAGCGATCAAGGAAACGGGTCGTCCCTACACGATTTTCCGTAATGGCTGGTATCAGGAGAATCTCCTGATGACTTTGCCGCAGGCGATCAAGATGGGGACGCTCTACACATCGGCAGGCGAAGGCCGGACCTCTCATATTGCGCGAGAGGACGTCGCTCGCGCTATTGCCGCCTCGCTGGCGTCCGGTTCTACGGAGAGCATCACCTATCAGTTGACCGGCCCCGAGGCGCTGACGACCACCGATGTCGCCGCATTGGCGGGCGAGGTCGCAGGCAAGCAGATTCCGGTCGTCAACCTCACCGACGAGCAGTTACTGGAGGGCATCAAGGCGGCCGGCGTCCCGGAGGGCTTCGCGCGGCTTCTGGTGTCCTTCGACGCCAACGCACGCACCGGCAGCAACTCCCTCGTTACCGATGACGTGGCAACGCTTTCCGGACAACAGCCCCTCCCACTTCGGGCTTTTCTGGAGAGCAGCAAGGCCGCGCTTATCGCATAGCAACCGCTTCGCGATGCACCGGCAGGGGCGAGATCAGCAGTCAGTTCTTCGGCCGCCCCATCGATCTCGCTCATGCACCTGTTCAACACCATCCGCCCTCTCGATCCATGCCGCGAAGTCGGACGGTGCGGCCAGATCTAGAGGGCGGATGGCGCTGCACTTCAACGCCGCGATCGTCTCAGGCCGTTGCGCATTCACCAAGCATGGCGCGATCCTTAGCGATTGTTGTTCATTCTCTCACTGGACGGAATAAGCCCTAAGGAAGACGTCCACGGCGTCCGCGACGGATGCAGCCATTTTTCCCTTGGTTTTGGCTCCCCAAAGCAGAGGTTCTACATATCCCGCTTCAAGCAGGCCCTTGAGGTGGATCGCGATCAACATGGGATCGGTGGCGGCCAATATCCCTCTATCCTGCAACTGTTGCACATAGGCCGCCACTTCTTCCCATGCTCGCATTGGCCCGCGCGCATAGAGGCTTGCCCCTAGTTTGGGGTCGGTACATAGAACGGACCCAGATATACGCTAAGGTTTCGCCGGACCTTCGACGGCGTGCATCTGGCGAAGCGGCCTGAGGGCGGACGATGGCGCATCGGGGTCGGTCCAAAGATAATCGCCGGTGAGGTTGATGTGCTGCCATCCGAGCGGCGAAAGGTGTTGCAACAGGTCCGTAGCGCGCCCGATAGGCGACCGGGAACCAGAAGGTCAGATAGAGCATGACGCCAGGAAAGAGTCCTGCTTCAGCCGCACCCAGTATCGCGCGCAGCACGTAGAAGCTCTCCGCTGACCATACGGCTGCCAAGGCTGTGGTACACAAGCCCCACAACACCGCAATCCGCGTCAAGGTAAGCCGAGCGCCGAAGCGGGCGAGCATCATGTTGCTCGGCACCTCGAACAGCGAATAGGTGAGATACATTATGCCCACGCCAAACCCGAACATGGCGGTGCTAAGGCCGAGTGCCTGGGACATGGGGACAGCGGCATAGGCCACGTTTCCCCGATCGAGGATTGCCACGAAATACAGGGCGATCAGCCACCACATGATGCGGTTTGCGACCTTGCGAATGATGGGCGGCGGAGTGTTGTCGTCCGCGCTTGCCGCCTGAGCGGGATCGGTTGCGCCACTCATTCTTTTCCTCCCCTTGAAACGTCTCTCGGCCACCCACTGACACCGGTTGGTCGCGTCCGTCAAGGTGGTGTAATTTCGGCTGTGGCCGTGGGCCATCGTCAGGCGGCTTTGGCGGTGATGTGTAGGGGCTGATTTTCCTCCTCGATCATGGGTTGGTTGAGTTCGGCCATGCCTTCGATCTGCATGTATCGGTGCTGGAGCTGCCACTCGTCGTTCTGCTCCATCAGCACAGCCCCGACGAGGCGGATGATGCTGTCTTCGTTCGGGAAGATTCCGACGACGTCGGCGCGGCGCTTGACCTCCTTGTTGAGCCGCTCGAGCGGATTGGTTGAGTGTAACTTCGTGCGGTGCTGGGTGGGGAAGCCGGTGTAGGCGAGCACGTCGGTTTCGGCCTCGTCCATGCAGGCGCCGAGCTTGGGCCAACGGGTGCGCAACTGGTCGGCGACCTGTCGCCAGACCTGCGTTGCGCTTTTCTGATCGGGCTGCAGGAAGACCTGGCGGATCGCGGCGGCGACGACAGTGTTCTGGCCCTTGGGCACATAGGACAGGGCATTGCGCATGAAGTGCACCCGGCAGCGCTGCCAGGTGGCGCCCATGACGCGGGTGATCGCGCCCTTGAGGCCCTCGTGAGCATCGGAGATGACCAGCTTCACGCCGGTAAGACCGCGCCGAACAAGGTCCTTCAGGAAGTCGGACCAGAAGACCTCCGCTTCCGAGGGGCCGATATGCAGGCCGACGATCTCGCGCCGGCCCTCGGTGTTGACGGCCATGGCGATTATTGCGGCAACGCTGATGATCCGCCCGCCTTCGCGTACCTTGAGATAGGTGGCATCGAGCCAGAGATACGGCCATTCGCCGGTGAGCGGGCGTTTCAGAAAGGCATGGACGCGCTCGTCAATGTCCTTGCAAAGCTTGGAGACGGTGGACTTGGAGATGCCGGTCATGCCCATGGCCTGGACGAGTTCATCGACCCGCCGGGTGCTGACCCCGCCGATCCACGCTTCCTGGATCACCGCAACCAGCGCTTTCTCGACCATCTTGCGGGGCTCAAGGAAGCCCGGAAAATAGGACCCAGCACGCAGCTTGGGGATTTTCAGGTTCAGCGTGCCTACCCGGGTATCCAGCGAACGGTCGCGATAGCCGTTGCGCCAGGTCGCGCGCTCGCTGCTGCGTTCGTGGCGACCCGCGCCGATCAGGCCATCAACGTCGGCCTCCATGATCAGCTGCAGCACGTTCTCGGCGATGGTGCGCAAAAAATCCGGTTGGCCGCCCTTTGCAGCCAGCTCTTCGATCAGTAATCTGTCCTCGGTCATCGGGAACTCCTCTTCGTCACGGTTGAAGTGTGCAAACTCCACCATAACGATGAACCCGGTGGCCACCAGCGACGCCGCATTCCGGGGTGGGGCATGCCCCACCCCGGAATACACCATCGCCTACACCGGAAATTACACCACGAGCGCGGACGCTAACCACCGGTTGCACATAGTAGTAAAAACAACTATGGAAAAAGCAACCATCAACCGCTAGCGGGTGGATCGGGTCATTCTGGCAGGCTGGCACATTTCCAGCCATCCGGAGGGAAATGTCAGCCGCCGTGAATTGCACGCAGTACCAGGACAGAAACGAGATGCTGATAGAGGATCGCCCTGGAGAGGGTACTTTTACGGTCGACCGCTCCGTTTTCACCGACGAGGACCATTGTCGCCGTGAGCTGACTGCGGTGTTCGAATCCGGATGGGTCTTCATCGGTCTGGAAAGCCAGCTTCGGCAGAAGAACAGTTTCTTTACGACCCATATCGGTCGACAGCCGGTGCTCGTCACGCGAGACGATCAGGGTAAGCTGGGCTGTTTCCTTAACAGTTGCCGACACCGCGGAACCATCCTGTGCCCGTTCAAACAGGGGCGGCAGAAATATCATGTCTGCCGCTATCACGGCTGGTCTTATGATTCCGCTGGCCGCAATGTTCTCGTTACCGATAAGGACTCGGGTCAATATCCCGCCGCTTTCGACCAATCCGACCACGGTCTCATTCCCGTTGCGCGGCTCGGTTCCTACCGCGGGCTTCTGTTCGCCAGTCTGTCGGCGGATGTTCCCGATCTGGACAGCCATCTCGGCGATGCGCGCCGCTTCATCGATCTGCTGGTGGACCAGAGCCCGGTTGGAGAAATCGAGTTCGTCCCCGGTGATCTGGTCTATACCTTCCAGGGCAATTGGAAGCTCCAGTTCGAAAATGGTCTGGACTATTATCACTTCCAGTCGACCCACAGCTCTTACGTCGATATCCTTGCTGAGCGCGTAAAGGCCGGCACGGTCGAAGACGTCGTTCTCGGGACCGATGAGCCGGGGCAGGGCAGCTTCAGCTTCACCAATGGACATGCGGTCAATTGGTCGATCCACAATGAAGACCGTTTTGGGCGCCCCGTTCTGATGGAGCCCGGCGGCCTCGATGGTCTGCGTGAGAGGGTTGGTGCAACCTCTGCCAAATGGATGGTCCGGCAACGGAACCTGACCATTTTCCCGAATCTTCAGATCATCGATATCGGTGCAGCCCAGATTCGAACATGGCGACCCCTGGCGGCCGGCTTGACCGAGATGACGTCGCACTGTGTGGGCATGGTCGGCGAGAGCGGTGAAGCGCGCCGCAAGCGCATTCGGAACTACGAGGATTTCTTCAATCCGTCCGGGCTCGCCACGTCCGATGACAATGTCATGTATGAGCTCTGCCAGTCTGGCTATGCCGCGGCTGCAGCCGGGCCGTCGGAAGGCTATTTGCGCGGCATGGGGGCTGCGCTCGATCGGGCGCAGCCCCACGCCGACGAACTGGGCATCAACCCGGTAGAGAGCAGTTTTGGATCCCTTGGTTTTGGCGGGGAGACCAACTTTCATCCTGGCTATCGGGAATTGGTGCGGCGTCTGGCAGATGCTGCTGGGGGAAAGAATTGATGATCGAGATCGATACCGACCGCTCCATCGGGGCGGCGGAGGCCATTGCCAGGGATGTATTGTACCGCGAGACGGAGGCACTGGATCGTCAGGAATGGAACAATTGGCTCGACTGCTATTGTGAAGATGCGCGTTTCTGGGTGCCGACCTGGATAGCCGAACACAAGCTCGCCGACGATCCTGACCATCAGGTATCCATGATCTATCATGTGGGCCGGCGCGAACTCGAAGAGCGGGTGTTTCGCATCACGTCGCGCAAATCGGTCACCGCAATGCCGCTCCCCAGGACGCTGCATATGCTGTCCAACATTCGCGTTTCCGGCAATCGCCCGCAGGACATCTCCGTCAGCTGTACTGGCCAAACCGCAGTATATGATGTTCGGCTCGGCATCGTTCATCCCTTCTTTGCGCGATATACCTACGCATTGCGGGAGGCCGGTGGATCCTGGCGTATCAGCGAGAAGATCGTCCACCTGATCAACGACCGCGTACCCACGGTCCTCGATTTCTACAGCATATGACGGAGCGCGCGATGAGTGGGGAGGAAAGCGCGTCGGCGACCTGGCACAGCGTCGTCGACTGTTCGGCGGTCGATTCGGGGGAAGCTTACGGCGCCGAGATCAATGGCCAGCAGATCGTCATATTCCATACGGAAGAAGGTTTCTTCTGCACCGGGAATCTCTGCACGCATGGCGAAGCGATGCTGTCGGACGGGCTGTTGGACGGATGCATTGTGGAATGCCCGCTGCACTTTGCCCAGTTCGACGTGCGGACGGGAGAGGCTCTTTCAAGCCCCGCTTTCATCCCCGTCTCCTCCTATCCGACCCGCATCGTCGATGAGAAAGTCGAAATATTGATGCCCAGCTGAGGCCGCTTGGCCGTCATCATTTCTGCCGGATCGACATGAGGTCGACGTCGAATGGCTCGGCCTCGCTTCCCATGAGCGGGATCCGGGCGTCCAGGTAATTGACCATGTCGATCAGCGTTTCGACCTGCTCGGCCGTGAGCCCGCCGATAAGGCGAGCATGTCGTTTTTCGACCTCGTCAAATGTTGCCGCGTAGCGCCGGCGCCCTTCGGCTGTAAGGCTGATCTTCGTCGTGCGCCTTGCGACGTTCGGGACCGCCACGATATCGATCAGGTCACGCTCTTTCAGATCCCTGACCGCACGGCTGACCGCCGCCTTTTCAAGATATTGCGACGTCCAGATATCATAGGCGCTACATGGTCCGACTGACGCGATGTGCGAGAGAATACGCCACTCGAGCAAGGACAGATCGAACCGTTCGCCGAAGAACCGGTTCGCCGAGCTGCGCAACCGTGCCGCAAACCGCGACAGCACGGTTGGAACTGACGTGACCCCCGGCTTTTCCTCCAAGCTTGATTAGAGTCCGGCCTGATGGAAGGACGGACGAATGAAGCGAGCAAGGTTCACAGAAGAGCAGATCATTGGTGTGCTGAAGGAGCAGGAGGCTGGCGCGAAGACCGGCGATCTGGCTCGGCGTTACGGCGTGTCGGAAGCGACGATCTACAACTGGAAAGCCAAGTACGGTGGCTTGGAGGTGTCGGAGGCAAAGCGATTGCGGGTGCTCGAAGACGAGAACGCCAAGCTGAAGCGCTTGCTGGCTGAGGCTATGCTCGACAATGCTGGCCTGAAGGATCTTCTGGGAAAAAATTGGTAACGCCCGCTGCCAAGCGAGAGGCGGTCGCTCGTCTTCAGGCAATCCTGGGGATGAGCGAGCGGCGGGCGTGTCGCGTCATAGGAGCGGATCGCAAAAGCATGCGCTACCGATCCCAACGGGATGATGATGCCGACCTTCGGTCGAGGCTGCGCGAGCTTGCGCAGCAGCGCCGTCGGTTCGGCTATCGCCGGTTGCATATCCTGCTGCGGCGAGAGGGTATTGTGATCAACCGCAAGAAGACTCAGCGGCTCTATAGCGAAGAGAAGCTGGCGGTCCGACGCAGGCGGAACCGGCGCCGTGCTATCGGCGCACGCGCACCGGCTCCCGTGCTGGCGCTACCCAACCAACGGTGGAGCCTGGACTTTGTGTATGATCAGTTGGCGACAGGACGTCGTTTCCGGGTGCTCAACATCGTCGACGATGTAACCCGTGAATGCCTGCGTGCGGTGCCGGACACATCGATCTCAGGGCGTCGGGTGGTGCGTGAGCTCACCGATCTGATCGCCGAGCGCGGCAAGCCTACGATGATTGTCAGCGACAACGGCACCGAGCTGACGTCAAACGCCGTCCTCGCCTGGTGCGGGGAGGTCGGCGTGGAGTGGCACTACATTGCCCCGGGCAAACCAATGCAGAATGGCTACGTCGAGAGCTTCAACGGTCGCATGCGGGACGAGCTGCTCAACGAGACCCTGTTCCTGAGCCTTGATCATGCCCGCGTCGTGATCGCTGCCTGGGTAGAGGACTACAACCACGAGAGGCCGCACTCATCCCTTGGATATGAAACCCCAGCGGCCTTCGCCGCTGAACTGGATAAGCAATGGCCTGCTACGCTACGCCCTACGGGCTCCGCTCCACAGGCCATTGCTCAACACGCGCTCATGCGCAACAAAGCTGCCGGACTCTAATTCGCGCTGGTGGAAACTAGGGGGTCACGTCAGAACGTAACGTTCGAAATCGATCGAATCCAACAACTCGATATCCGAACTCTTCGTAGCGGCTTTGGTCATAACGTTATCAATGCCGGTTCGATCGGCCCGCTTCAAGGCTTGATCCCATCATGTCGGAATCAAGTTTACCGATCGAGACAAAAGCATTGCTTTGTTGCTACCCGGATGGCGAGAATCGTGGATCACGACCGACGATGTAATCGGGACGATGGCACATCTCGGCCATGCGCTCGTCACGTTAAGAGACAAAGCAAATCAATTCCCCATTGCCGTCGTCGAAGCGAACCCGGCAGTGAAAGGGGGAGCATCCCGGCCGGGTTGGTGCCAGTCTGGATGCTCCCTCGCTCACACTTCAGGCACTCTGCGCAGCCTGACGCTCGCGGACCGACCACGGGCTATCAACAATCTGTTGCGCGGCCTGCTGGCACGGCCAGGGATGGCCATTGCCGATGGCCACGTCGGCGGCCCAGGTGAACATGTGGGCAAAAGGCTTTTCGAGCGCCTTTTTCTGTGGATCGGCGTGCAAAAAGGACCCCGTTAGCGGGGTGATCGGCGTCTAAAAGGGACCCCTCATTTCGATGGTTTAAGCAGCCGGCTGGATAATCAGGCGGCGAGATCGGGATGTTGGTTTTGGAGACAGTGGTTCGGATTCGGCGCGAGTATGCCGGTGGTAAGGCGATCAAGGCGATCGCGCGGGATTTGCATGTATCGCGGAAGGTGATCCGCAAGGCGATCCGGGCGCCGGAAGGCGCATTCGATTATCAGCGTAAGGTTCAGCCGTTGCCGCGGATCGGTCCGTTTCAGGATCGCCTGAACACACTGCTGGAAGAGAATGAGGTGCGCGGCAAGCGCGAGCGGCTGCGGATGACGCGGATCCATGATCTGTTGGAGCGCGAGGGTTTTGAGGGCTCCTACGATGCCGTGCGGCGCTACGCGGCGCGCTGGAAGGCCGATCGGCGCAAGGATGCCGGCGATGGTGTCACGGCCTTCATCCCGCTGATGTTCAAGCCCGGCGAGGCCTACCAGTTCGACTGGAGCCATGAGGATGTGGAGATCGCGGGCAAGCCGATGCGGGTGAAGGTCGCGCATATGCGACTGTGTGCATCGCGGGCAGTCTATGTCCGGGCGTATCCGCGCGAGAGCCAGGAGATGCTGTTCGACGCGCATGCGCGCGGCTTTGCTTTCTTCGGCGGGGTGCCAGGGCGCGGCATCTACGATAATATGAAGACGGCGGTGACGAGCGTGTTCACCGGCAAGGAACGGGTCTTCAACCGGCGGTTCCTGATCATGACCGCCCATTATATGATCGAGCCGACCGCCTGCTCACCTGCGGCGGGATGGGAGAAGGGGCAGGTCGAGAACCAGGTGCAGACGATCCGGGGTCGCTTCTTCCAGCCCCGGTTGCGGTTCGCCAGCCTCGAGGAGCTCAATGGCTGGCTGGAGGCCGAGTGTCGGCGCTGGGCGGAACGGCAGGCGCATCCTGAACAGGGCGAGCTAACCGTAGCGCAGGCGCTGGAGATCGAACGATCGGCACTGCAACCGATGTTGGGGCCGTTCGACGGCTTCAACGAGAGCGAGCATGCGGTGACGGGCACCTGCCTGATCAGCTTCGACCGCAACCGCTACTCGGTTCTCTCGACGATGGCGCGGCGCACGGTGCAGGTCCGTGCCTATGCCGACCGCATCATCGTGCGCTGCGGCGAGGAGGTTGTCGCCGAGCATCCTCGCACCTTCGGGCGTAACCGCACGATTTACGACCCCTGGCATTATCTGCCGGTGCTGGCCCGCAAGCCCGGCGCGCTGCGGAACGGCGCGCCCTTCCAGGACTGGGACCTGCCACCTGCGCTGGCGCGCCTGCGCCGCAAGCTTGGTAATGGCGACGATGCCGACCGCCGGTTCGTCCGTGTGCTGTCGGCCGTGCTGATCGATGGCCTGGATCCGGTCGAAGCGGCCGTGCGCGAAGCGCTGGCGACCGGCACGGCGAGCGACGATCTGATCCTCAACATCCTGGCGCGGCACCGCGAGCCGCCGCGCCCACTTACGATCATCACCTCCGAGGATAGCGCGCTGCGCCATCCGCCGATCGCCGACTGCGCCCGTTACGACCAGCTGAGGACCTTCGATGCAGCGGCATGACATGATCGAGGCGATGCGCGGGCTTGGGCTCAAGGGCATGGCGGGCGCGTTCGATGATGCGGTCACCACCGGCCTTCAGCGTCAGCGCACCACGATGGAGATACTGACCGACCTTCTCCGAGCGGAAGCGACGCATCGCCATGCCGCGTCGATCCGATACCGGATGGCGGCCGCAAAGCTGCCGGTCGTGAAGGACATCGACGCGTTCCGGTTCGAGGGCACACCGATCAACGAGGGGCTGGTGCGTTCATTGCACAGCGGCGCGTTCCTGCCCGCTCGGCGCAATATCGTCCTGGTCGGCGGCACGGGCACCGGCAAGACCCACCTGGCCATCGCTATCGCCGCCAATGTCGTTCGCTCCGGTGCGCGCGGCCGCTACTTCAACACCGTCGATCTGGTGACCCGTCTCGAAGAGGAAGCCAGGATCGGCAAGAGCGGCGCACTCACCGCCCAGCTATCCCGTCTCGATCTGATCGTGCTCGATGAGCTAGGTTACCTGCCGTTCGCCCGCTCAGGCGGCCAGTTGCTGTTCCATCTGGTCAGCAAGCTCTACGAGCAGACCAGCGTCATCATCACCACCAACCTCGCGTTCGGCGAATGGCCCACGGTCTTCGGCGATCCCAAGATGACCACCGCGCTCCTCGATCGCGTCACCCATCATTGCGACATCATCGAGACCGGCAATGACAGCTGGCGCTTCAAGAACCGAAACTGATCTCCGCTGCACACCGGGATTAAGATGCTTTGCGCTGCGCGCGCCTCCGGTCGGGCTCCGCCCTCCCTACGCCGCGCGCAGCGCAAGGGCGCGTGTCCGATCAACCTTGCGCCATCTTGAAAAGGGGGTCCCTTTTGCGCGCCGATAGGGGGTCCCGTTTGCACGCCGATTGACAGCGAAGCCATTGCCTTCAGCGAGCGGCTGCGTGTCGCAATGCTTCAGGCGATCGCCTCGAACGACCATCTTTCGATTGCTATCGTTGGGGCTGGCGCGACCGGGGTAGAGCTTGCCTCCGAACTGGTGCGGCTGGCCGATGTGCTGGAACAGCATGGCGCTTCGGGAGCGCGAAGCGGGCTGAAAATATACCTTATCGAATCTCAGCCGCGCATTCTCGGCCCCTTTCCCGAGCGCGTAGCGCATGCCGCGCACACGGTCCTGGAGTCGCTGGGCATCGAGGTGTTGACGCAGGCGCGCGTTCTGGCGGGCGATGCCGATGGGTTCCAGCTTGCCGATGGACGCAGGATCGAGGCATCCATCAAACTCTGGGCGGCCGGGGTGCGTGCGCCCGAGTTTGTCGCTGCGATAGATGGCCTGGACCACAGCAGGCTCGGGCAGGTCATCGTAAACCCGAATTTGGCGACACCCAATGACCCCGATATCTTCGCGCTGGGCGACTGTGCGAGTGTCATGCTTCCGGACCGCGAGAGTCCATTGCCGACCACGGCCCAAGCAGCCTATCAGCAGAGCGTTTATCTTGGCCGCACTTTGCCTACAATATTGGAAGGAAAGCCCGTGCCGCCATTTCGCTACCATGACTTCGGGTCATTGGTGTCGCTCGGCGGTTATGACGCTTATGGGACGCTTGGCCGCTTCGGGTTGTTCCGGGGTGGGTTCCTGCACGGGCGCATGGCGCAGCTTGGGCATGCGCTGCTCTATCGGCGGCATCAGGCGCGAATTTATGGACCGGTTCGCGGTAGCCTGCTGTGGCTTGCCGATACCCTCGACACCTCGGTGCGCCGGCGCGAGCGCCTGGCCTGACATGGGCCGCCTTCACCAACGAAGCTGCCTGATCCTCGGTGCATTCTGGCTTGTTCTTCCCGGCACCGTGTGGGCTTCACCGCCCGACATGGAAGTTCTACTGACCGGCCAGGTAGAAACCGATGCCAGTGGCGAACAGGTCGTTGCACTGCGCTTTCTGAACCGGACTGACAGACAAGAAATCCTCGCCCTGCCGGACAGGATCGAAGCGAAAGTCCGGCAGGAGAATCGTGAACGCACGCTCCTGTTGGCGCGCGCTAACGATACAGAGCCGCATCTTGCCATCGACGCGCATGGATTTGGGCAGGCCCATTATCGCCTGCCCGCAAATGAACCCCTCGTCAGAGCCATGGTCTCCATTCCTGCCTGGTCAACTCAGGAGGTGGTGCTTGCGCCCATTGTGAAGACCGCTACGCATGAGGCCGAAAATCGCTCGAATCCGAATGCACCGATTCTTCCACCGCCACCTACCGACAGAAAAGCCGGCAACGCCTTTGTGGACAATCTCGACCTGTATGAACCCATCTATGCCGTTTACGGGCCAGGCACCGACAGCGAAGCTCGCATTCAACTGAGCTTCAAATATCGCCTGTTCGGAGCCTCGGCGAACAGCCAGACGTCTTCCAATTGGCGAGACGGGCTGTACCTCGCCTACACCCAGAGAATGTTCTGGGACCTTGAAAGCAAATCCTCCCCGTTCCGCAACATCGATTTCCAGCCCGAACTTATCTACATCACACCGACAGTTGGCCTTACCGGCGACATCGCCATGACCGTGCAGGCGGGTATTCGTCATGAGTCCAACGGGCGGGACGGTCCCCAGTCGCGCAGCATCAACAGCATCTACATCGCTCCAATGGCAACCCTTCCGATCGCCGGCGATTACAGGCTAACATTCGCCCCCAGGCTTTCCCTGTATGTCGGTAACAAATCCGACAATCCGGATATCGTCCATTATCGCGGACATGCCGGATTGTTCATGGAGGTCGGAGAGGATAATGGACTGCGCCTCTCCACCTCCACCCGTTTCAACTTCGGTTCGGGCAAAGGGGCTGTCAATGCCGACCTGTCCTATCCGTTGCCCCGTCTCCTCGGCGGTGGTCCCGATCTCTATCTCTTCGCCCAGTCCTTCTACGGCTATGGTGAAAATCTGCTCGATTATAACCGGCGCACCCGCCGGTTACGTATAGGCGTTGCTCTCGTGCGATAATCTTGAGGCGACGCCACAGTCTTTCTCTCGCAGAGTTCATGCCGGTATCACCTTCCGCCATCGGGCCTGACCTCGATCGTGCAGCGCACCGGCTTTTTCGCCTTGTCAGCCTGCTCGCGGCATTTCTGCACCGCCTCGCGGTTGCCATCGACGAGCGGCGAGGCCGCGACGATCAACGCCCAGCTCTCGGGCGCGGCGGTCTGCATCAACCGTTGCCCCGCATCCCACATCGTCGGTTCGCCAAGCGCGTGCATCGCCCGCCGCTCGGGCCAGTGCCAACTCGCCGGCATCATCCGCGCGACCGGGCCGGCGAGCGCCGCATAGAGCAGCATCCCCAGCGCCGCGCCCCCCAGCCCGGTCCCGATCAGCCAGCGGTTTTGCACATCGCCGCGCCGTGCGGATGCGAGCCGGTTGCCGACCTCGCGCGCGGCCTGGTCCAGTCCTGTCCGGGCTTCGGCGATCAGCCGTTGATCCTCGCGACGGGCATGGAGCGCCGCCGATACGATCTCGCCCGCCATGTTGTGAGGCGTCATCGACAGGAGAGGACTTTTGGCGATGGGGTCGATCTGCTGCACCAGCACCCCCAGCACCTTTTCGGTGCGGGCCAGCGTCGGCTCGTAATCGGGTATCTCGATGGACTCGCGCGTAGCAGCCAGCCCCGCGATCGCGGCGCGCAGCAACCCGACCTCGCCATGCACCGACGCCAACCGATCCTCGACCCGCGCGAACGCCAGCGCCGGATCGTCACCAGCATCGGGTTCGCGATATTCATCCTCGTCCATCATCCTCTCCCTATCGGCTCAATCCGCGATCGTGACTGATCCCCAACCCCCGCGACAGCTCGCGCCCAAGCTCGCGGCCCGGACTCATTCCGATCTCAAGCCCCAGCTCGCGGGTGCGACCGCGCAGGATCGATTCCACCTGGGGATCGCGCTCAAGGCTTTTCGCCATGCCCGCCATCTCCTGCCCGAGCGTCTTGCGGCCCGCCATGTCGCCGGCGCGATAAAGCCGGTCGCGATCCTGGGAGAGCTGTTGCCAGCGTTCCACGAACCGATCGGCGCGCAAGTTCGGATCGGCCCGCACGCGCGCCTCTTGGCGTATCGCCTCGATCATCGGGCCGCTGCGCCCCGCCGCCGCCTCGCGCAGCAAGCCGGAATCGCGCTTCATCGCCTCGGCCATATCGTCCGAAGCTCGCGGCCGGAGCGTGTCGAGCGCCTGAACCGCGCGCTCGAGCGCGACCTTCTGATGTTCCAGCACCGGCCCGCCCGACGCCCGCGCCTGCAACACCGCCTCCGCCGAACGCGAGGCCCGCTCGACCGCGCGCCGGAAATCGCGATCCTGGCCCTGCTCGGCCCGCGCGGGCAATTCCTTCGCCGGCTCCGGCGTCGGCGTGCGCTGGGGCAGTTTCAGCCCGTCAAACATGCCCCGCTTGGGAGCCGGCTTTTCCTTCGCACCCTGTGCTGGCTCGGCCGCCTTCACCGGCGCGGCCGACAGCTTCAAGCCGTCGAACATACCGCGCCGCGACTGACGCTCGGCCGCGGCCTTCGCCTCGCCGGCACCGCGGTCGCCGCCAATATCGGGCGTGCGGGAATCCTCGCCCATCTGGCGTGAAGTTCCCGCGCGGGGCGCGAGGATCTCCACGCCCTTCCGCTCGGGTGCATCCGCAACGCGGATCTCACCCGACAGCCCGCGCCGATCGGCGAAGGATTGCGCCTCGGCATCGCGATCCCGATACATCGGATAGTCGGACGCCATATCCTTCGCCCGCTCGCGCGACAGCGTGCGGACAAGCCGGCGATCGTCGGCGAAGTCATCGCGGCCGTAATGGAGCTGCACCCCGTCGCGATGCCGGGACAGCGCCACATAGGCCGAATGGCGGTCCATGCCGGGGGTCGCCAGCACATGCGCCCGATCGACCGTCACGCCCTGCGATTTGTGGATGGTCGCCGCATAGCCATGATCGACATGGGCATAATCTTTCAGGTCGAACGCGACTTGACGGCCATCGTCCAACTTCACCGCCATGCTGTCGGGCGACACGCGCTCGACCTTGCCCAGCGTGCCGTTCTTCACCCCAAGGCCGCGATCGTTCTTGAGGAACATGATGCGGTCGCCGGTCGCGAACTCCCGCGCGCCCCGCTCGGCCGACACGCGCACGTCCTGGCCCAGCTCGCCGGCGTCGCGCAGCCGATCGCGCGCAGCCAGGTTCAGGTCGCGCACCTCGGCATTGGTATGGGTGAGGATGATCCGCGTCTTGTCGGGATCGGCGATGCGAGCGCGATCCCAGCCCTCCACAAGGCTTTCCCGCGCAGCCTCGCGCGTCTCGGCCGCGTGGACCATGCCATGCTCGGCATAGGCATGGATCGCCTCGCCGGTGCGGCCTGTTGCGAGCGCCCGCGTGGCGTCTTTCTGCCAGTCCTCATGCTGCCGGCGAACATCGCTGATCTCGGCCGCGCCGTAGCGCTCGGCCAGCGATCGGAACGCAGCGCCAGCCTCGATCGCCTGCAACTGCTCGGCGTCGCCGACAAGGATCACCTTGGCCCCTGCCCGTTCGGCCTCGGACAGCACCCGCTCCATCTGGCGCGTGCCGATCATGCCGGCCTCGTCAATCACCAGCACGTCGCGCGGACCTAGCAGCTCGCGGCCCTGCTCCCACTGATATTCCATGCTGGCGATCGTGCGCGAGGCGATACCGGAACCGCCCTCAAGCCCCTCGGCCGCGATCCCCGACAAGGCCGCACCGCGCACCTGATAGCCCGCCCGCTCCCATTCGTCGCGCGCAACGCCCAGCATGGTCGATTTGCCGGTGCCGGCATAGCCGACGACAATTGCCAAGTCGTTCTTGCCGGTGATATGCGCGAGCGCGTCCTTCTGCTGGCTTCCCAGCGCAAGGCCAACCCTCTCGGCGGTGTCTCGCCCCCCCATTTTAGACGCCGCCGGGAGACCATGCCCGGCCCGATCCGCTAGGCCGTAGCCGGCGCGCTCCAACCGCTGCTCGGTGTCGATCATCTCGCGCGACGTGAACCGGTCCTCGCCGCGTCCGTCCTTCCCCAGCGCTACCAGCTCGGGCGAGGTCCGCACCGCGCTCATCACCTGATCGAACTGGTCCTTGCCGTCGCTATGCCGGAACGCGAACTGCGCCAGGTCGCGCCGCGTGAACGTCGCCTGTTGGCGCGTGATCGCGTCGAGCGCGATTTGCGGATTGGCGATGATCTTCTCGCCATTCTCCCGCGCGATCCGGGCATGGTCCTCGACCCGCTCGGCCTCAAGCCCCTGTTCGGGCATACGCGACGCCGCCGGCCCGATCTTGTGCTGCGGCTCAAGCTCGATCCCCTGCGCCTCATAGCTGCGATGATCTATGCGCGCGTCTATATCCAGTTCGGCGAGGCGCTCGTTCACATGATCGGCCCACGCCTCGCGCCACTCCTGCAACAGCGCCGTGCTGTTCCACTCGCGCACCTTCTGGCCGAAGCCCTCCAGCCCTACCTCGCGCATCGACAGCATGACATGCGCGTGTGGCTTGGATTGCCCGTCCTTTCCCAAGTCCCAATGCACGTTCATGTCCGCGACCATGCCGCGCTCGACAAACTGCTTTTCGACAAAATCGCGGGCGAGCCGGATGCCCTCTTTCTGGTCCAGCTCGCGCGGAATCGAGAACTCGACTTCGCGGGCGAGCTGCGCGTCCTTGCGTTTCTCGCCCGCCTCGACCTCGTTCCATAGGGTCGCGCGATCGTTTAAACGCTCCGGTGTACCTTCGGGTAACATGATTTCCGAATGGACGACGCCGGCCTTGTTCGAGAAATCATGGTCGCGTCCTAGCCGGTCGTCGTGCAGCCGTTCCGCCGCACGATAGGCCGCGCTGGCAACGGCGCTCGATCCGTTGGCGCGACTGATGACCTTGGCCGAGAAATGGTAGATCGCCATGACGGCCGCTATACTGCCTTTCTTAGCGCACGTCGGCAACGACGTATAAGCGCGCACTCACACTCTCTGCCGTTCGCATGATTGACTTTGCCGCATTTTTTATCCGGAGCTGCTGTCCTGTCACCGCGACCGTGCTACGCTGCCACTCCCGATCATGGGCGCGAGGGAGAGAATATGCGTAAGGTCCGCGACTATGACGCCGAGTTGAAGGCGCTGGGCGACAAGGCCCGCGCCCTCAAGGCGAAGAAGGTCCAGCAGCTAGGCGAGCTGGTCACATCCACCGGGGCCGATGCGCTCGATCTCGATGTGCTGGCCGGGGTGCTGCTCGCCGCCGTCGAATCTGCCAGCGCCGACGAAAAGGAGGCGTGGCGCGCGAAGGGGTCCGCCTTCTTTCAAGGACGCGGCCGAAAGGCTGGCCGAAGCACTGGCGGCAACGCGGGAGGCGGAAGCAAAACTGGCGCAGGCGAGACGCAGGGTTGAAGCCGCACAGCGCCGCACCGATACGAGGGAATGGGCCGTGGCTCGCCGCGAACGCACCCGCCACCTCATAGAGCTGGGCGGCCTGGTCCAGAAAGCCGGCTTGGTCGAGCTGGCCGACGACGATCGCGCCACCCTCTACGGCGCGCTGCTCGAACTGGCCGCCAAGGCGCGCGAGGACCGCGACCGGCTCATGCTCTGGAAGCGGCGCGGCAAGCGCGCGTTCGACGCGGAAGCGGAAGGGAGAGACGCACCATGAACAGGCTCGATGTCGAAGCGATCCGCGCCCAGGTCCGCGCGCTCGATTTCACGCGCGGCACCCCGGCCGAAGTCGCGCTATGGCGCGAGGACGATGCCGACGCACGCGCCAATCTCGCGATCGAAGGCATGGACCTCGACTTGGCTGAACACGCCCTGTTCGACATGCTCCGCGAGGAATCCGTGCCCCCTCCCCTCGCCACCGCGATCGTCCTCAAGCTCCTCGATCATCCCGACGCCGACCCGACGCTGGCGATCTCGCCGGCGACGATCGGATGACGATGCGGACCGGCCTCGACCATCTGCCCGCCGTCAAGCGCCGCGAGCTGGAACGGGTCGCCCGCGTCCTGTTCGATGAATTTGAGGATGCCGTCAAAACCAAGCTCTCGGACAAGCGCAAGGGCGGCCGCATCCTCAAGCTGATCCTGTTCGGCTCCTACGCACGCGGCGATTGGGTCGAGGATCGCGCCAGCGGTTACATTTCCGATTATGACCTGCTCGTCGTCGTCAACGCCGACACCTTCACCGATCTGCAAACATGGTGGGCGGTCGCCGACGATCATCTGGTGCGCGAGCTGACCGTCACCAGGCACCTCGCCACACCCGTCAATTTCATCGTGCATTCGCTGATGGACGTGAACGACCAGCTCGCGCGCGGCCGTCCCTTCTTCGCCGACATAGCCCGCGACGGCATCGCCCTCTACGAAGCGCCAGGGCAAGCCCTCGCCGTGCCGCGCCAGCTCGACGCGCAGGAACGCCACGCCGAAGCCCTGCGCCATCGCGACCACTGGTTCCCGCTCGCCGCGCACGCGCTCAAGCTCGCCCGGGACAGCATTGCCGATGGCGTGCCGCGCGATGCCGCGTTCATGCTCCACCAGGCCGTCGAGCGGGTCTATAACGCCGTGCTGCTCGTCCTGACGCTCTACGCGCCCAAATCGCACCGTCTCGGCATCCTGCGCTCGCTCGCCGAAAATCTCGATCCCCGGCTGATCGAAGCCTGGCCGCGCGATACCCGCGCCGCCCGCCGCCATTTCGCGCAGTTGCAGCGCGCCTATGTCGAGGCCCGCTATTCCCATGCCTATGAAATCACCGCCGACGAACTGGCCTGGCTCGTTGACCGCGTGAAGCATCTCCACACGATCGCCGGCGCGATCTGCGCCGAACACCTCGCCGGCGACGACACCCCCGAGAAAAGCCCCGCCGATGAATGAGCATCCCATATCGGACGACGAACGCGCCCGACGCCAGAAGGCGATCGATTTCGCGCGGACCAATATCGAGCTGTCGGGCTTCGCTCTCTCGCCGGGAATGGCGGCGCTGGGCGTCCGGTTCGTCGCCGGCGAACTCTCCGAAAGCGAATACATCGCCGCCGCGCTCGCTCATGCCAACAGCCTGCCCGCAAGCGCGCCGGCGCAGGACTATTTCGCCAGCCTCGCAGAACTCGAAGCCGCATGGGAGGCCCGCGATCGGCCATGAGCCGCGCTGGATATCTGGAAAAATGATAATGGGAGGGAGTCCTGATGATGGAATGGTTCCGCCAGCTCGGCCGCGCGATCCGCAACCTTGCCCGCATCGCGCGCGCGCAGCCGATATGGGCGATCACGGCCCTTGTCGTCAGCCCGGTCGCGCTCATCCGCCACCTGTTCGGCGTCCTGGTCCTGTTTCTCATCACCGCCTTGGTGCTGGGAATTGGGGTGCCGCTCATCCTTGGCAAACTGCTCGGCCTGCCGCGCGATTCCAATATCTACCAAATCGTGATGATGCTGACGGACCTGGTCATCATCCTCGTCACGCTGCGCGCGCTGTTCCAACCGCTGATCCTGAAATATGGCGGCCCTGCCGGCGATGACACCCACGGCTCGGCCCGCTTCGCCACCGATCGCGAGACGCGCCCCCTCGCCCAAAATGGCGACGGCCTGCTCATCGGCCGTGATCGCAAGTCGGGCAAGCTGCTGCGCTATGCCGGCCCCGCCCATCTGCTGACGATCGCGCCGACGCGCACCGGCAAGGGCGTGGGCACGATCATCCCTAACCTGCTCGACTATCCCGGCCCGGTCGTCTGCATCGACCCCAAGGGCGAGAACGCCCGCATCACCGCCTGCCATCGCGCCAAATTCGGCCCGGTCCATGTCCTCGACCCGTTCGGCGTCACCGGCCTGGCCCCAATTGGTTCTTCGGGGGCCGCGTTCAACCCGCTCGATCGTCTTGACCCTGCCGGCCTCGATCTCGCCGACGACGCGATGACGCTGGCCGACGCGCTGGTCTATGACGCTCCCGGCGAAGCCGGCGAGGCGCATTGGAACGAGGAAGCCAAGGCGCTGATCGCCGGCATCCTCCTGTGGGTGGCCTGTGACGGCCAAGCGCAAGGCGAGGACCGCACGCTGGAAGCCGTGCGCGACTGCCTCACCTTCGCGCCCGACAATTTCCAGAAGATGCTCCGGGAAATGTCGGCCAGCACGCAGGCGCGGGGCCTGATCGCGCGCGCTGCCAACCGCCACCTGGGCAAGTCCGATCGCGAAGCCGCCGGCGTGCTGTCGGCCGCGCAGCGCCATACTCATTTCCTCGATTCCCCGCGCATGACGGCGGTGCTGGGGCGCTCGGATTTCACCTTCGCCGATGTGAAGGCGCAGCCCACAACCGTCTATCTGGTGCTGCCGCCCGATCGGCTCGCCACCTATGCGCGCTGGCTGCGCCTCATGCTGGCGCAAGCTCTGACCGATCTCGCGCGCGCGCCGGCCTCCCCTGCCCGCCCCGTCCTGTTCCTGCTCGATGAATTTGCCGCGCTGGGCCGTCTCGAACCCGTCGAGCGGGCGATGGGCCTGATGGCGGGCTACGGCATCCAGCTCTGGCCGATCCTGCAGGACGTTCACCAGCTCCGCGCGCTCTACGAGCGCCGCGCCGGCACCTTCCTGTCGAACGCCGGCGTCTTGCAGATATTCGGGGTCAACGATCACGACAGCGCCAAGCTCGTCTCCGATCTGCTCGGCCAGGAGACGGTCGTGTTCGAGACCATGAGCCGCGCGATCGACGCGGAGGAAACCGGCATATCGTTCGGGTCGCAGCATGTCGCGCGGCCCCTACTCACGCCCGATGAGGTCCGCACCATGCCGGCCAATCTGGAATTGTTGTTCCTCGCGGGGCAACGCCCGATCGTCGCGACCAAGCTCGCTTACTATGCCGATCGCGAGTTCGCCGGGAGATTCGACAAACCGTGAACCGGACTATCGAGCAAGGGGATAGGCCGATTGTTGTATAGTGTCAGAACCGCCGCCAAGGGCGGAAGGATAGGATATGGATCAGCGCGTCATTGATCTTTGGGACCGGCTCATGGCCTATGGAGAGAGCGGTTCCGCCCCTCTCCCCGCGATCCGCGATGAAGTGTTGGAGCTGCACGCGGCGATTACCGATGAGGAAAGCCGGCTTGGCCTCATGCGGATATTCAATCTCGTTTGCGACCTGGTGGCCGTGCATCTCCAAGAGACGAACGGCAATGTTGAAGCCTTCGCCCAACACCGCCAGGGCCAGATATGGATGTTCCTGCGCGCGGAATGCCTTGTCGATGGCGTGCTGGACCGGGACCGGCTGCGGTATGTGACCGGGCGCGAGGTGCAGGCCGGTCGCATGACGGAGGATGATCCGCTGCGCCGCTACGCATTGGGCGATGACTCCGCCTTTGATGGGCTTATGGCAGCGCCGCCGCCACAGAAGCGGACGCGCCATTAGGCCCAGTCGGCCCGAAGCTGCGATTTTGGCCATGTTGAAGAACAAAGATTGAACATGGCGATCTACCAGGCTCGCTCTTGTCCTCCAATCTCGTAAACATCGGTCTCGATCGAGCACCTGTAGCTCTCTGCGATGTTGAACATCTCTGTCTGGAGAGATGCGATCTCATCATCGAGGCTGACGCCATCGGCACCCTGATCATAGGCGACGGTCAGCGTGTAATCGCAGTTCCCGGTCTTTTGCATCTGGTAATCCCGCTCCAGCATCGCCTCAATGCGCTCGCGAGCGGGCTTTCTGCCACGACCATGCTTGTTGAAGTTCTCGATGGTCAGATGCAGGGCGATGGTGACAGAAGGCGGCTTTTCCGGCAGCCCGATCCTTGAAGGAATGACGTCAAGCGCCCGATAGACGGTCATTCTTGAGATCTTGAGGTCGCGCGCGACGCTGGCCTTGCTCGCGCCGGCGGTGATCCGGCGTCGGATTTCATCGTCATCGATGTTTTTCTTCCGGCCTTTGTAGACGCCTTCGGCGCGCGCCGCCTCGATCCCGGCGCGCTGCCGGTCCTTGATGAACGTCAGTTCCATGTCCGCGACCATGCCCAGAATGGTGATCACCATCCGCCCCATGCTTCCGGCCGTCGTCACCTCCGGCTCAAGCACCCGCAATGAGGCTCCCTTCTGGTCGAGTTCATGAACCAGATTGAGAACATCGCGTGTGGAGCGACCGAGCCGATCGAGACGCAGGACGACGAGTTCGTCATCGGCGCGCAGGAACTGCATGATCGTCTCAAGCTCCGTGCGTCCAGTGCGCGATGCGCCCGAGCCTGTTTCGGAGCGGAGGATTTCACAGCCCGCTGCCTTCAACCGGGCAACCTGGATGTCGAGATCCTGGTCGATGGTGCTGACGCGGGCGTAGCCGACGCGGGTCATGGGCAAATCCGTCACATTAGGGTGGCTTTGCCCTCGTACAGTAACATTGGTGACGGAACCACCCTTTTGTGACATGTCGTATATGTCACTTCCGATCGTCACGTTCGGGTGCACCCAAATGGTGCGAGCGGAAAGGCCCCGGTCAGGCAGCAAGCCGCCCAAAATCGATCCGGCTATTCAGATCGAGGTCGAAGCGGCCATAAGGATTGACGTGGCTGTAAATCAGCGGTGTGAGGCCGCGATAATCATCCGGCGTCATCCGGCCCGTCCATTTCGGTTCCACCAGCACGCTCTGAAGCATTCGGGTGTTCACATAGACAAGCGACGCTTGCAGCAAATGTAGCGCCAGGACCGAGAGCTGCTGCTCATCGATGCGGTTAGTGGCGATCTCGCCGCCCTTGCCGAAGAAAACGAACCCATTGGCACTGTTCCAGTTTTCAACGACATTCAGGCCTTCATGAATTTCGCGGCGGAAGGACTCCTCGCGCAGATACCGGCACAGGAAGATCGTCTTGACCGCGCGGCCCAGCTCACTCAACGCCTTGTAGGTCGGGTGCATCACCTCGGAGCGGCTAAACCGGCGCAGGATCGCCTCCGGGTCGGCGGTTTTTGTCTGCATCGCGGCTGCATATTTGACCATCTCGTCATATTGCTGCTCGATCTCATCCCAGTTGATCGGACTGGAGAGGATCGGCTGCAAGTGGGGAAGCCGCGTTCGCATGCCGACATCGGGAAGAGCCAGCTTCTGGCGAGCGATCGCTTTCAGGCGGGGTGCAAGCTCAAATCCGAGAAGCCGGCAAAATGCAAAGCCAACCGCGCTTTGGCCATGACTATCAACATATTGTCGCTGGATTTCCATGTCGGTGCAATGGCGCAGCACGCCCTCGATCATGGAGGCGACCTCGGAGGAAGAGCAGCGCTTGAGCTGGGAATAGACGCATGTCGCGCGTCGTTCGACATGCCAGTAGATCATGACGCCCCGTCCACCATAACGCGCATGCCATTCCGTCATCAGGTTGCGATCCCAGGCTCCGAACTTTGTGGAATCTGACGCACAGGCCGTGCCGGCGTCCCCCCAGACTGCAGCATTGCGGATTGCCAGGGTCGCATTCGCAACCCTGGCACACGCCTCCTTGAGCGCCGCGGCATGAACGAAGCGGCGATGGACATGCAGCAGCTCTTCATAGCTGACATCGGGGGTGGCGCCGGCGATCCGCTTGAGCCCGGCATTCGTTCCCAGGCCGTAGAGGCATAGCAGGAGACGTTGATCCAGCGCGGTTTTCGGCAGTGCAACACGCGAGGCCGATGTTTCGAACGCTTCGAGAAGTCCCGTATCAAGGGCAGCCTCCTTCAGTACGTCGAGCAGCCCGGTCATCGGCCAGCGTTGGCCGATCTCGGTCTTGATCGAGGCGAGACCCCTGGGTTCGGGCAAGGGTTTGAACGGGGTGAGAGATATACGGTTCTCGCCGCGCCACAGCAGCCGAACCTTGTCGTTCCGGGGAATATTGGCATTGAGGAGCAACAGTTCCTGAGCAAGCTCTTCCCGGATGGCGCTTGAAAATGCACGCGCATCCGCCGTCAGGTTCAATCCTGTGTAATATGCTTCTCGCCGCGCATCGAAGTCCTTGGGAAGATCGTCATCGGGATTGCGGTATCGGTCCGCCCCGACAACCCAGATTTCCTTAGAACGGATGCGATCGCGCAGTTGCGCGAGGACACAAAGCTCATAACTGATCCGGTTTACGCGCCCCTCTTCATCAATGACGGAACTGCGCCATCTCGCCGGAATGACCTCGTCGACCGGCACTGCGTGCGGCGGCACGTAGCGGCATCCATCATCCACTTTGCTTCTGATCCAGTCCAGGGCCGCCAGCACCGGACGCCACACGGCGTTGTTCGACCGGAACTCCAGTGCCGAAAGCAGGCTTGGCAGCATACGGCGATAATGATTGGCCCATGACCTCCGCATCACCTTGTAGATCCGCCGATCCAAGGCGCCCTTTGCCTGGCTTTCCTTGATGATCGCCGCCAGTTTGTCCTTGCCGGCGATTGGGAAAATGACATCGCAGATGCGCCCGGATGGATCGTCGATCGAAGCGCTGGCAATCTCGACCAGGAGTCGCTCCTTGCCATAGACCCGCTCGATGTCTTTCGCGATATCGCCCACCACCTTGCGTTTCGAGCGCGATCCGATCTTATGGACCGTCTCGATCAGCAGGTCGACCATCGCATCCGTAAGCTGAGCTTCCCGCGCCATCAGATAAACGGCATAGAGCCCGAGCTGGCGCGCCGGTACATGCCGGCGCATCTCCGAGGCTTTCTCGCCGGCAACCCGGCGAACGATCTGATCGACCCATGCCTTGCCCGTGACCGATAGGAAATCTCGGGGAAGAGCAAGCCGTTGGATAAAGGCGAGTTTGGCGGTCACGCCAAGAATGTTTTCGAGCGTCGCCTGACCTGCATCCCCCTTCATCGTGTTGAAGCCGGTCGGGCCATCGGGATCGGCGAGCGAGGCTTCCAGCAAGGCGACCGCATCCGGCGCAAGCCGATCGCGGACTCGGGCCAACAGGGCCTCCAGATAGAGGTGTCGTTGCGAACGGACGAGGCGTTCCAGCTCCTTGCGCGACGGCCCATAGATACGGCGGTCGCGGCACCACAGGAAAACATGCTCGAGCATGGCATTGATCGGCTGCCCGCCCGCACAAAGATCGTCGGAAATCCACCTCGACAACGCCCTGCGATCCGTCTGCGTCATACGGCGGAACCCGAGATGCCGCAAAATCTCCGCGCAATGCCGGCGGGCGGTGCGCCCGGAAAAATCATAGTGGTTCACGGATTTGGCATCGAGACCAAGTTGCTCCGCCAGATACAAGACACCGTCGGAGGGTATCGACGCATGATCCGGCACAAAGAAGCCATGCCCGGCGAAAAATCTAAGCTGAACCGCCAATCCCAGTCGTGCCGTCTCCGCTTTGCCGGTCACGAACGCGATGTCCGAAAAACTCAGGCTCCAGGAGCCGATCAGATCCCCACTCGAAACGCCAAGGCTCATAACGCCGCTCCCTTATCGGAGCGGAACGTCGTTCCTCGCATGGGCGATCGTCAACAACAACCAGCCCGTTCCCGACGTGTTCTCCAAGATGACCAAAATCGCAGCTTCGGGCCGACTGGGCCCATTAGGACCGGCTCAAATTCTACGCGCTAGATCCTCTGACCCCGCGAGGATCTAGCTTTCCAAAAAATCAGCCGCCTGGGAAGCCCGTAGAGCGCCATGCCGGCCGAACCCTCCCCGACCTTGCCGAACGTCTGAAATGAGGCCCAGCGGCCCGGAAATCGCGCCTGTGGCGACATTTCCGCCTGCCCTGCCCTCTCGGATTGATCGCTGTCCTATCCGCCTGGCTTTTCTGGAAAGCCAATTGCGACGGTGCCGCTGGCGCTGTGGCTGCGATGGAGGCGCAGCGTTTAAACGATCCCCTTTCTAACAAAAAGCGTGCCGGCGAAGCCGGCTCATCATGGGGATGCCGGGTGGGAGGATCGCTAAAGCGATCCGGGGCGGCCGAAGGCCGCGAGCCGGCGGGGCGAAGCCCCAAGAGGCGGTG
>NZ_CP012704.1 GCF_001307295.1 Sphingopyxis macrogoltabida
CTCTCCACTGGCGAACGCTGAAGGCACCCACCGCCGGTTTCGCCTGGCTTCTCTCGGAAGCCTCGCGGCCGGCAGGCCGCTCTGGTGACGGCGGTAGCCGGCACGGATCGAAGGTGCATTGGCCGTGAGGCCAATTCCGCATTGCTCTTCTCAGGTCGACGGTTTTGGGTGAGTCCTGTCGTTAAGAGATTCTGTTAAATAGGAATCGTTAAACAAGTTAAACCGCTCAAAAAGCGGAATCTTGCCTTGCTTATCAACTGCTTGCCGGACAGCCCGGTGGGTGAAACCCCGTGATTCGGTGTGTGATACCCCGATAGCGCGGTGGGTGATACCCCGACGCCAAGGTGGGTGAAACCCCGAGACTCTGGAGCCGAAAAGGAGCCTCCCGCGCTAGTTATCCACAGCCTGGCTGGTGGCTTCGGCATCGCCCGAAGCATGTCAGGGTTCAGGCAGCATCGCTGGCCGGTGGGTGAAACCCCGATAGTTGGACTTGCGGTGTGTGAAACCCCGATAGTCAGCGGCGGCCAGCAAGCCGGTCCATCTGTGCATCGACTTCCTCGGCCCGCTTGCGCTCGGCGTCGAAACGGGCGCGCCGCTCCTCCTCGGCGCGCATTCTCTCGGCGAGTGCCAGTGCCTCGGCCTCGCCGCGGAGCCTGAACAACACGGCCGGGCTTTTGTCCGTCGTCTCGGTCAGCTCCATCGCATAGTCGGGGAGCTGGTCGGCCTCGATCACCCGCCGAAGCATCCGGTTGAACTCCTTGGGCTGGGCATCGCTGCCGGTCTTGTCGCGAAGTACCTCTACCCGGCAAGTCCACCCACCGCGCTGCGTGCCGGCGTGCTTTCGCGCGATACGATAGAGCGCCCGCTCCAGCCCTCCGGAGAGCAGGAAATAGTCGGGGTGCATGGTGAGCAGCGACTTCTCGTTGACGATGCCCTCATAGACCCAATCCGAGAGGGTCAGCGTCATGCCGCGCGGCTGCTCCGTTTCGGCGTCGGTGTCGAAGGTCCAGCTGTCGAGCCAGTTGAAGCCAGCCTTCTGCCGGCGCTTCGTCGCGCGGATCGAAGTTGTGATCGAGGTCGTCTGGAGCCGGAGGAGCGCAGCTTGCAGCTCCTGATAGTCCCTGCCCCCTGTGCTGCGCTTGATCGCCCGCAGTAGGTCATAGGGCGTGGTTGTCAGCGTGCGGGGCAGATCGTTCAGCCCCTGCTGCTTCATGCGGTTGAGCGTGGACGCGGCCCATATCAGGATATCGGCGTCCCAGATCGTGGCCATGCCGTAGTCGGGAATGGCCTGGACGCGCACCCAGGCCTCGCCATCCGGGCTGCGATACTCGATCGGCTTCAGCCGCTTGCGCTTCTGGAGCGAGAAGAACGGGCGCTCCATGACCTCCCGCTGGTCCTTGAGCGGAAGATCGCCGAGCGCCGGAATGAACAGGTCGAACTCGGGATTGGGATCACGCCGCTTGCTCACGGCGCGAACCTGGTGTGTCCCCGCTGGACCAAATACTGGCGCAGCAACCGCTCGGTGATGACGGTAAGGGGCTCCCCGCCCTCCTCGACGCTGAGCTGGCGCAGTGTGCGGTGCATGTCTTCGGGAATGTGGATTAGCACCGGCTTCTTGCCGGGATGGCTGCTGCGCCGGGCCGGTGCTGCCGGGGCCGACGTGTCCGCCGCACGCCGCGACCGACGCGGGACGGCAGGCTGCGGCGCGGGAGTTGCATCGGCAACGGGAGCCTGTGCCTGTGCCTCGGGCTCGTCATCGAAGATGCCGGCGAGCGCGGAAGATTTCTTCGCCATCATCCAACCTCGCTTACTTGCTTAGTCGTAAAGCCGCTTAGTCGCTTAGCCTCATCATAGGCGGCGCGCAACTCGGCCGCCGCCTTGCTGGCCGGGTCCGTCTCGGCGGCCGTTCTGCCGAGCGGCGTGGCCTTGTAGAAATCCTTGCGGAAGTGGAGGCGGCTGTCGAACATCGTCACGCCCTTCGCCGCGAAGCCGGCATGGGCCTCCTGCCCCTCCCCGCCCTGATGCGGAACCTGCGTCAGTATAACGGCGAACGGCGTGCCTGCCTGCTGCACCTGCTTGACGGTCTGCAACACCGAATGAACGTCCAGCCCCCGCGGCGCGACAGGGATGATGACGAAATCCGCCTGCTCGGCTGCGAGCATGGCAATGTCCTTGGAGTTCGCCGGCGTGTCGATGATGATGAGGTCGATCTTGCCGCTGCTGCGCCCGCGGGAGACGTGGAGCGGCAGACCGGCAACGCTGCTGTCCTTCACCATCACGTCGTCGTCGTCGCGGCGTTCGGACCAGTAGAGCGCCGATCCCTGGCGATCGTCGGCATCGAGGATAACGACCGACGCCCCCTCCCGCGCCGCCTCGACGGCGAATCCGGTTGAGAGGGTGGTCTTGGATTGCCCGCCCTTTTGCGCGATGACGGCCCATACTTGCATAGCTGCTGCTCCTACTAAGCGGCTAAGCGACTTATAGAGCTTAGCCGCTTAGTCGTAAAGATGCTTAGTCGCTTAACCAGGTTCGTCCTCAGTTCCGTCGCCGATCGGATCGTGGCGCATCGGGCCGTGCCCCTCAACCGGGCACAAAGGTGCACCCGCTGTCTCCAGCCATTTGCGCGCAGTCGTCTACGCCAACCAGGCCACGGTCGTAATCGAGCCCACGGCCGACAGCCTCGCCCTGATCAGGACGGCCACGCGCGCGGCCGCGGCGATGTGGCGCGACGGCTACCGCTACCAGAAGACCGGGATCGTACTGCTCGACCTCTATCAATCCGCGGGCCTGCCCGTGGCCGACCTGTTCGCGTCGTTCGATCCGGAAAAATCCAAGGCGCTGATGGCGGCACTTGATCCGGTCAACGGCCGCTTTGGCCGCAACACCCTGCGACCGGGCGCTGTTGCGGCAACGCCGACCTGGGCATGCGACGGGGTAATCTGTCTCCCTGCTATACGACGCGGGAGACAGATTTTCTGCGCGTTCACACCTGAAAGCACCCTACCATAATGCATGCTACATATATGTTGACGGATTTCGGTTAGGCGCGCATACATGCTGCATGAAGGAGATTGTGCATGGGCGGTATTTCACATAGCGCGGTTCTCGCGCGCCTTAGAAGCGAGATCGGGGTAACGCAGGCGGCCTTGGCGACGGAGGCCGGCCTCGATCAAAGTCGGGTTTCCCGCATCGAAAAGGGGGAGGTGTCTTCCGAAGCGGAAGTCGAGAAGGTGCTCGATGCGCTGACGGCGCTCGGCTCTCCCCAGGCCCGGGCCTATAAAGAATTCATCGGCCGCGCGTGGGAGAACATCGCGCCGCCGAGCTTCTTCAACCCGCAGCGCGCATGCCTTGAAATAGCCGACGAGGCGCTTCGCGACATCGACACCTTCCTCGCCGATGAGAGCCGTCCCTGGCCGCTCCGCCGCCAGATCGAGCGGCATAAGGACACCCTCATCAAGGGGGCGAACTACCTTCAGAAGATGAACCACAACATCGCCTTCATCGGGCCGATCGGCGTGGGAAAATCGACAGGTCTTAGCTTCCTCTTCGACCTTCTCGTGCCGCCGACGCTGGCCTCCAAGCCGATCGACCGGCCCGTCCTCGAAACAGGGGCGGGCGGCACGACCATTTGCGAGGTTCATATCAAGCGCGGGCCGGAATTCGGCATCAGTTTGCTGCCGATGTCTGAAACCGAGCTGCGCGACCTGGTGGCCGACTTCTGCGCCTCGCGTTGGGCGGTGCTGAAGGGCGAGCTGAAGGAGTCAGCCGATAACGCCGGGGTGAGCCGCGAGCATGACCGGGCGATCCGGAATATGTCGGGCCTAACGCGTCGCCGCTCCACCGAGAACGGCAAGATCGTCTATTTCGATCCGGTGAGCGATCTGGTCGCCTCCTGCGCGAGCGAAGACGAGTTCCGCACGCGGGTCCTGGAGTTGATGAAGCTGCCCGAGCGCACTCAAAGGGAACTCTGGTACGACAGCGTGACGCGGCAGCACCCGATGGAATGGGTGATGAAGACCTTCCGCGAGGTAAACAACGGTCGTCTGGCCGACGTGTCGCTGCCGACGAGCATTGACCTGATCATTCCCGAGTTCGGCCGCAGCTTCGGCGAGCTGGAAATCAATGTCATCGACACGAAGGGCGTCGATGATGTGGCCGTGCGCGAAGACCTGGACCTCCGCCTCAAGGACCCCCGCACCGCGGTCGTGTTCTGCACCCGCTTCAACGACGCGCCGGGCGTGACGACGCGCTCCCTGCTGCAGCACATGCACGACACGTACTCGGAACCGGTGAATACGGGGAAAGTCTCGATCCTGGCGCTCCCGCGCACCGAGGAAGCGCGGGCCATGAAGGACGACGCGGGCGAAGTCGCGATGGACGATGCCGAGGGATATGCCTTCAAGCAGATGCAGGTGGAGAACGAGCTGGCGGCCGAGGATCTGGCCGGCGTTCCCATGGTCTTTTACAACGTGCAGTCGGACGACGCGGCGCCGGTGCGCGGCGCGCTGTTCGACCAGCTGAACCGTATGCGCTCCACGGTCGAGGCCCGCCTGTTCGACCTGTGCGCCGCTGCCGACGAGGTGATGAAGAACCACGAGGCGCAAGCCCTCACGGCGGCAATGGAGGAAGTAGCCGAAAGGCTGAACTCCTTTCTTGATGCTCACCCGGCGCTCCCGGCCCGTGAGCGTCATGCTTATACGGAGGCGCTGACGACGATCGGCGGGGTGCGATACGCCGCGACGCTGTGGGCGGCGACGCGCCGGAACGGCGAATATTCCGGGTTCAACATCATTCACAACATCGGGGTGGGCGCGGCGAAGGATGCGCGGCAGCGCAGCGATCGGTGGTTCTCGTCGCTGAAGGACTACATCGCCGTCATGAAAGGCGACGAGGGGCTGCAGCTGGCGGAGAAGACGATCAGTCAGATGGAGCAAAGCGCGATCGCAACGCGCACCGCATTCCTGGAAGCGGTGCAGCGGGCGGGGATGGAAGTCTATCGCGGCCCCCTCTCCAGCGCTTCGATCTGGAGTCAGTGCGCGGCCGAATGGGGTGCGGGACCGGGCTTCAAGGGCCGCGTCGCAGGCAACCTGAAAACGTGGTTCGAAGACCGGGCCGATCTGAAAGACAAGCTGGAGGAGATTACGAACGTCCTCTGGGATCAGCTCGTCATCGCGCCGATGCGCCGCCTGGTGGCGGAGAACGCGCCGGAAGCCGGGCTGGGTGGGAACGTGATCCCATTCCCGACGAAAGCTGCATAATAATCAACCACGAGGGGGCCTAAGAACCATGGCGGGATCAACGTTCCAGACTAATCCGATCGACCTTCAACGGCTGCTGGACGAATGCCATCGCGGCATCATCCAGCTGCCCGACTTTCAGCGGAGCTGGGTCTGGGACGAAGACCGCATCAAGAGCCTCATCGCTTCGATCTCGCGGGCTTTCCCGGTCGGCGCGCTCATGTCGCTCGATACGGGGGGGCCTGTGAATTTCAAACCTCGCCCGGTCGAAGGCGCGCCGCCCGAGGCCCGGCAAATGGCGCCGCAATCCCTCCTGCTGGACGGCCAGCAGCGCATGACGTCCCTCTATCAGGTGGCGTTGCGGGGCAAGGTTGTCGAAACCGTCACCCCGAAGAAGAAGCGTGTCAAACGCTGGTTCTACATCGACATCCGCAAGGCTATCGACGAGCTGGCCGACCGCGAGGAGGCGGTCGTCGGCGTGCCGGAAGATCGCATGGAGCGCACGGATTTCGGCCGGGAGGTCACGCTCGACCTCTCGTCGCCGGAGAAGGAATACGCGGCGCTGATGTATCCGGTGTCGCAGGTGTTCGATTGGGACAAGTGGCAAGACGGCTTCGACGACTATTGGGCCGGCGACGAGCACAAGGCGGTCCGCGAAGAATTCCGCGCCTTCAAGCGCCAGGTGCTCGAAAACTTCAAATACTACCGCGTGCCGGTGATCGCGCTCGACCGCTCGACCTCGAAGGAAGCGGTCTGCGTCGTGTTCGAGAAGGTGAACACAGGCGGCAAGGCGCTCGACGCCTTCGAGCTGGTCACGGCCATGTATGCCGCCTCGGGGCATGAACTCCGCAAGGACTGGTATGGCGATGAAAGCACCAAGGGGCGCCATCGCCGCCTCGCCGACACGCTACGCCCCGCGGATTCCGACGCCGGCATCCTGGCGGGCGTGGGCAACACGGATTTCCTGCAGGCGGTGTCCCTGTTCTACACGCGCGACAAGCGGCGTGCGGCCGAGCAGGCGGGTAAAGAGGGCAAGGAGCTTCCGGCGGTGTCGGGCAACCGCCAGGCACTGCTCGATCTCCCGCTCGACGCCTATAAGCTCTATGAAGCGCAAGTGGAGCAGGGCTTTGTACGGGCCGCCAAGTTCCTGCACATGCTGCATATCTACCGCATTTTCGACCTGCCCTATCAGTCGCAGATTGTCCCCCTTGCGGCGATCCTCGCTGACATCGGCGACGCATGGGAGCACGAGGCCAATCGGTCCAAGCTGGTGCAATGGTACTGGAACGGCGTCTTCGGCGAACTCTACGGGTCGGCGGTCGAGACCCGCATCGCGCGCGATTTCATGGAGGTGCCACGCTGGCTGAAGGGCGGCCCGGCCCCTTCGACCGTCAGCGAAACGATGTTCCGGGCTGACCGCCTGAAAACGATGCGCATGCGACTGTCAGCCGCTTACAAGGGCGTGAACGCCCTACTGATGAAGGAGGGGGCGCAGGACTTCCGCTCCGGGCAGAGGTTCGATCACACCGTCTTCTTCGGCGAGAACGTCGACATACACCACATCTTCCCGCAGGACTGGTGCAAGGCGCGCGGCATCAAGCCGGCCGTCTTTGATAGCATCATCAACAAGACGCCGCTGTCCTACCGCACGAACAGGATCATCGGCGGCGTGGCGCCGTCCGAATATCTCGGGAAGCTGGAGAAGGGCAACAACGCCAACCCGCCGATCAGCAGCGAGAAGCTGGACGGCTATCTGGCATCGCACCTGATCGATCCGGCGATGCTCCGGGCCGATGCCTTCGAGGCCTTCATGGACGATCGGCAGAAGCGGCTGCTTGGCCTGATCGAGCAGGCGATGGGTAAGGCCGCCTACAAGGGCGACGTTCCGGAAGAGGGTGAGGATGTCGAGAGCGACGACGATACGGCCGAGGCCGAGCAGACGATCCCCTTGGCTTAAATGACAGGGACGCCGCCTCCGGCGGCAGGCTCGGCAGGGGGGTCCTGCGGGGTTGTATGGCGTAACTTGACACCGAACGCTTATTTTGGTAGCATAGATCATGAAGATCAGGAACGTGATCCATAAGGGATTGCGACGCTTCATCGAGACCGATGATGCTAGCGGGCTGCAGCCCGCCGTCGTGGCCAAAATCCGGCGCATGGTCTCCTTTCTCCAGGACATGGAGAAGGAGGACGAGCTGCGCACGGTGCCGAGCTGGAAGGCCCATCAGCTGACCGGCGACCGCAAAGGCACCTGGAGCCTGTTCGTGACCAAGAACTGGCGGATGACGTTCCGGATCGATCGGGGCGAGATCGAGATCGTCGACCTCGACTATGAAGATTACCACTAGGAGGTGGCCATGGCTGCAAATCTGGGACTCCGCTTGAAGAACCCCGCCCATCCCGGCGGCTTCATCAAGCACGAGATCATCGAACCTCTCGGCCTGTCGGTGACCGCCGCGGCCGAAGTGCTGGGGGTCACGCGGGCGACGCTCTCGACGCTGCTCAACGAGCGGGCGCACCTGTCGCCGGAGATGGCGCTGCGGATCGAGAAGGCCTTCGGCGTCTCGATGGACACGCTCATGCGGATGCAGAACAGCTACGACATTGCCCAGGCCCGCAAGCGGGAAGGGGACATCAAGGTTGCCCCCTTCAAGGGCAAGCCGATCGATCCGCAGCCGTCGATGATCTGACGCGAATGCTCCTTCCTTCTTGCAAGTGCACCTCATGAGTTTAATCAAGTCCAGAGAGCGAGTGAACGATCACGGTGAGGTATTCACTCCCCCGTGGCTCGTCGAAAAGATGCTCGATATCGTCAAAGGCGAGACGGAGCGCATCGACGCGCGCTTTCTTGAACCTGCCTGCGGCAGCGGCAATTTCCTGGTGCCGATCCTTCAGCGCAAGCTTGCGGCAGTGCAACTGAAATTCGGTAAGTCTGAATTCGAGCGGCGCCACTACGCGCTGTTTGGCCTTATGTGCTGCTACGGTATCGAGCTGCTGCCCGACAATATCGCCGAATGCCGCGCGAACATGCTGGAGGTCTTTGCTGACTATCTCGGCGTCGGCCAGCAGGACGAGGCCTATCGCGCCGCCTCCTTCGTGCTGACGCTCAATCTCGTCCATGGCGATGCCATGACCATGCGCGACACAGCGGGCGCGCCGATCAGCGTCGTGGAGTGGGGCTATTTAGGAAAGGGCAAGTTCCAGAGGCGGGATTTCCGGCTCGATGTGCTCACCGGAATGGCAAGTTTCAGCGCCGAGGACTCGCTCTTCGCCAGCCTCGGGAAGCACGAAATCTTCACGCCCACATCATCATATCCGCCGATGTCGCTTGGCGACCTCGCGGCAATGTGACGGCGGTACAGGGGGAAAAGAATGAACGAACAGGCGGGATTCACATTGCGGGGGCGCAATCCCGACGTTTTGACCTGCATCGCCAACCTGTCGAACGACGAGGTGTTTACGCCGCCGGAGTTCGCCAACCGGATGCTGGACACACTGGCCGAGGCGTGGGCAACGGCCAATGACGGGGCGAGCATATGGGGAAATCGAAATGTTCGATTCCTCGACCCCTTCACCAAGTCTGGCGTCTTCCTGCGCGAGATCACCACGCGGCTGATTGCTGGGCTGGCCGATGAAATCCCAGAGCTGCAGGAGCGGGTCGATCATATCCTGACCCGCCAGGTTTTTGGCATCGGCATCACTAAACTCACTAGCCTGTTGGCGCGACGCAGCCTTTATTGCTCGAAGTATGCCAACGGCGAACATTCGGTCGCCAGCAGCTTCAAGACGGAAGTCGGTAACATCTGGTTTGAGCGGATCGAGCACACCTGGAACGGAGGGAAGTGCTCGTTCTGCGGTGCGCCCCGCTCCCTCTTTGACCGCGACAAAGGCCTGGAGAACCACGCCTATGCTCTCATTCACACCAACAACATAAAAGCTCGCATTGGAGAGCTGTTCGGAGCCGACATGCAGTTCGATGTACTTATCGGAAACCCTCCCTATCAGATGACCGGCGGGGCTGGCGGAACAAGTGATTCATCTATCTATCATCTGTTCGTTGAGCAGGCGATGGCGCTGGAGCCAAGATATATTTCGATGGTAATTCCATCTCGCTGGATGGCAGGTGGCCGTGGGATGGATGATTTTCGTCAGGCTTTCCTGAGCGGCGGTCATCTGAAGGAATTAGTTGACTTTCCCGCGTCGGCGGAAGTTTTCCCTGGTGTCGAAATCAAGGCCGGCATCTGCTATTTCCTATGGGATAGGGCACATAAGGGGAAGTGCAATGTCACGACGTTTCGCGGCGGCGAAGCCATCGGTCCTATAGCACGCAAACTTGATGAGTATGACATCTTTGTTCGTGATGGACGAGCGCTATCAATTCTTCATAAGGTTCTTTCACACGATGAGGTTCCTATAAACAGCATTTTAAGCCGAGATACCGCCTTTGGCCTTGCCTCAAATTTTGCTCAATTTCGCGCGACTGAGCGCGATGGCGATGTGGCACTTTTTTTCATTCAGAGGATGAAGAGAGGCGTCGGGTACGTAGCTCGTGATACCATAAGGAAGAGTATTCCTCTCATCGACAAGTGGAAGCTTCTCGTACCGGAAGCTTATAATGGTGGCGACGCGGTTCCACATCAAATACTTGGCAAGCCTGTTGTTGCCCCACCTAACTCAGTGTGCACTCAGTCATTTCTTGTATTTAGCGTTGATACTCAACAAGAGGCTGAGAGTGTGCGATCGTACTACTCCACGCGCTTGTTTAGGTTTCTGGTGTCTCAACGAAAAATAACTCAGCATGCGCTGAACTCAACTTACTCATGGGTCCCAATGCAGACATGGGACACGACTTGGACGGATGAGATGCTGTACGAGAAATATGGCATTTCAGCGGACGAGCAGGCTTACATCGAGTCTCAAGTTCGCGCGATGGATGTCGGCGATGGCGAGTAAGCCCGCAATTGAGGAAATCCTCACCCCAAAGCCGGAAGCACGCCCCCGCATCTACGCCTATTCGATCGCATCCGACACACACAGCGGCCTTCTCAAGGTCGGTCAGACCACTCGCGACGTGACGCAGCGTGTCTCGGAGCAGCTCAAGACGGCCGCGATCACCAATTACACGATCGAGCTGGACGAAAACGGGGAGCGTGATGATGGCGGCATCATCACCGATCACGCAGTGCGTGAAGCCCTAAAGCGAAAGGGTTTTGCCAATCCGCAGCTCGAATGGATGCGCTGCACGGTGGCCGACGTGAAAACCGTGCTCGCAGAGCTGCGCTCAGGCCAGCAATTCACCGGCACTCACCATGAGGATTTCCCGCCGCGCAAAGAGCAGGCGGAAGCGGTCGATCAGACCTACGCCTATTTCCGCTCCCGCTGGGAACAGGACCCCAAGGCGGTGCCGCGCTTCCTCTGGAACGCGAAGATGCGGTTCGGCAAGACGTTCACGTCCTACCAGCTCGCCAAGAAGCTTGGAGCGAAGCGGGTACTGGTCCTGACGTTCAAGCCAGCGGTCGAGGATGCGTGGCAGGCCGACCTGGAAAACCATCGGGATTTCGATGGCTGGCAGTATCTCTCCCGCAAATCGGGGCGCGACCCGAGCCAGATTGATCCCGAAAAGCCCGTGGTATTCTTCGGCTCTTTCCAGGACCTCCTTGGCCGCGACAAGGCCGGAAATATCAAGGCCCGCCATGAGTGGGTGCATACGACGAATTGGGATTTGGTCGTGTTCGACGAATACCATTTCGGCGCCTGGCGGGAGACGGCCAAGGAGCTGTTCGAGGGCGAGGAAGAGGCAGTCGCCAAGAAGGAGACCAGCCTTGAGTATGCAGCAGACCTCGAAGACGTGAACGAGGATCTCGGCGTCCTCTCAGAGAGCGAGGCCGAGTTCCTGCCGATCACGACACGGGCTTACCTCTATCTCTCGGGAACGCCTTTCAAGGCCCTGGCCACCGGCGAGTTCATCGAGGAGCAGATTTTCAACTGGACCTACACCGACGAGCAGAAGGCCAAGGCCGCGTTTGCGGCCAAAAATCCCGGTAAGCGGAACCCCTACGGGGCGTTGCCGCAGATGCGCCTGCTGACCTACCAGATGCCTGACGAGCTGCTGGCAATCGCCAGCGCAGGCGAGTTCGACGAGTTCGACCTGAACGCCTTTTTCAGTGCAACAGGTACGGGCGACGCGGCGGAGTTCAAGTTCAAGAACGATGTCCAGAAGTGGCTCGACATCATCCGCGGCGGCTATGCGCCGCAGACGGTCAAGAGCCTCAAGGCCGGCACCAGGCCGCCATTCCCCTATTCGGACGTGCGGCTGCTGCCCTATCTGCAACACTCCTTCTGGTTTTTGCCGAACGTGGCCGCCTGCCACGCCATGGCTAACCTGCTCAAGGAGCGGCAGAACACCTTCTGGCACGATTACAACGTGATCGTGTCCGCCGGTGCGACGGCAGGGATCGGCCTCGACGCGCTGCCGCCGGTGCGCGAAGCGATCGGCAGCGGCTTTGACACCAAGACGATCACTCTGTCCTGCGGCAAGCTCACCACCGGCGTCACCGTCGCGCAGTGGTCGTCGATCCTGATGTTGCGGAACCTTAAGTCGCCGGAAACCTACTTTCAGGCGGCGTTCCGGGTGCAATCGCCATGGTCGATCAAGAACCCCAACGGGGATGATCCGAACGAGGAAGAGGTCCTCAAGCCGGTCTGCTTCGTATTCGATTTCGCCCCGACGCGCGCGCTGCGCCAGCTCTCGGAATACGGCATTGGCCTTTCGCCTGGCGAGGCCAATCCCGAGAATGCTGTCCGCGAGCTGGTCTCGTTCCTCCCTGTGCTCGCCTATGACGGCGCGAACATGACACAGATCGATGCCGGCGGTATCCTCGATATCGCCATGGCTGGGACCTCGGCCACGCTGCTCGCGCGCAAGTGGGAATCGGCGTTGCTGGTCAATGTCGACAACGACACGCTCCGTCGTGTTCTGGACAATCCCGAAGCAATGGCCGCCGTCGAGCGGATCGAAGGATGGCGGTCTCTCGGGGACAACATCATCGAGACGATCATCAACAAGAGCGAGACGGTTAAAGACCTTAAAGCCAAGGCGAAGGAAAAGGGGGGCGAGCTGTCTGCGAAAGAGAAGAAGGAGCTGACGGACGAGGAGAAGGAGTACAAATCGAAGCGCAAGCTGGTGCAGGAGAAGCTGATCAAGTTTGCCACACGCATTCCGGCCTTCATGTACCTGACGGATTTTCGCGAAAATACGCTTCAAGATGTCATCACCAAATTGGAGCCCGAGCTGTTCCAATCGGTAACGGGCCTGACGGTCGCGGACTTTCACCTGCTCGTGCGGCTTAAGGTGTTCAACACGGAGCGCATGAACGAAGCAGTGTTCGCCTTCCGGCGATATGAGGACGCCTCGCTCCGGTATACCGGCATCGAAAGCCACGAAGGGCTGACGCATTATGGCCTTTACGACACCGTGGTTGCAAAGGACGAGGCAGCCTGACCAGAAAACCCTAAGCCTGACCATACATTAGTTTACATATTTTGCATTTGGGTTGACATTTCTACCCTTCAGTGACACAATAATGGGTATGGAAGTTGACAAGTCCCTTGTATCTGCGCTGATCGAAGCCGCCATGTCGGCGAATTACACCGGAGTCCGCCGTATCGGCGGCCAGATCGCCAAAAGCCTAGCGGAACAAGACGACCTGGAGGGCGCGAAGGCCCTCCAGTCGCTGCTCCGGAAGCGTGGCGTCCCCCTTCAAGCTTCGGGCTATGCCGAGGCGCTTCCGCGTGACGCAGGATCGCGACTACCCCTCATTGAAGAGGGGCAATGGCCGACAACGCCGATCATGCTCGGGGGGGAGGCTGGCCAGACCATCTCGCAGTTCATCGAGGATGCGCAGCATATCAGCTTGCTGGCCGAGAAGGGCGTTTCCGCGCGCCTTGGCCTGTTGCTTTACGGCCCGCCAGGAACGGGGAAAACCCTGCTGGCGGGACATATCGCGGCGTCGCTGCAACGGCCGCTCTACGTCGCCCGTCTTGATTCCCTGATCTCGTCTCGACTTGGCGAAACCGCCAAAAATGTCCGGGGGATATTCGATTTCGTGCCTGCTCGTAACGCGGTGCTGTTCCTCGACGAAATGGACGCCATTGCAAAGCTTCGCGATGATCGGAACGAGCTGGGCGAGCTAAAGCGTGTCGTGAACACCGTTCTTCAGGGGCTCGATTCCCTGACGGACGACGTGGTGACCGTCGGCGCGACCAACCATCCACACCTCCTCGATCCCGCCATTTGGCGGCGCTTTCCCTACAAGGTGAAGCTGGATCTTCCCGATGAGGACGTGCGCGCCAGCATGTGGGAGCATTTCCTGTTTCAGGAAGATGCCCTTCACAAAGACAATGCGCGCTTGCTGGCGCGGGTTTCAGAAGGGCTGAACGGCGCGGATATCGAGAATATCGCGCTCGCGTCACGGCGGCGGGCGATCCTCAGTGACCGCGAGGTCGATCTGGCGCGTATCCTTCTCGCGGTTAGCGGATCAAAAACCGGCAGCCCACGCCTGCTCGACAGCCGGGACCTGGAAACGGCGGATAAGAAGGTTCTGACCCGCCTGCTCCACGAAAAGGGCGGCATCGGCCAAGCCGAGATTGGCAAGATCGTCGGTGTCAGTCGTCAGATGGTGCACCGCTATCTGAAGGAGGCGATCGATGGTTGATACTCCACGGCGGCCGCTGCTGAACCCCGTTCTGCGCTTCATCAAGGACCCCAAACCGGAAGGGGTGTCCGGCGGCGGAAAGAACGCGAGCAGCATCAAGACGGACCGCCTGCCCGAACAGCGGCGCGTGCTGTCTCGACAGTTCCTTGCCCTGTCCGAAGAGACGGCGCAGCGCCCCCGGTTCGATGGACGCGTTGTGCTCTACGCGGCGATGTTCGACGACTCCCTTGCGCCCAGCTACACGCCCTCGGACCTCTTTAGCCCGACGCGGGATGCGCGGCTCATTGCTCCTTATCGGTCGGGATACCTCGTCGAAGTGGCGGCGAACCAGCTTCCCGCTTTTGCGCGCCTCGTGCAGCGCACGGACCTGGCCAAGGAACAGGTGGACATCTCTCGCATCGAAGCCGTCCGCTTTTTCGAGAACGAGGATACCACCGGAGCCACGTCTCTGGACGAGATTTGGGATGCTGCGCCGGAAACCAAGGGAGGCAGGGCCTTCACAGTCTGGCTCATGCCTCTGCGCGGCCGCGATGCCTCAGAAGAACTGATCGAGCGCTTTGCTGCGCTCCGCGATGGCACGATCACACCGCCGCCGCCTCTTCTGGCGGGCGTCGATCTCGACGCCGAGAGCGATGTTCCGGTCGTGATGCGGCGCAGCCTGCGTGCGGCGGGCGCGAGCGGCGACCGCATTAATCTCGCGATGCGGGCTTATCGCCTGCGCCGTCGGGCGCGCACAACGGTTCTCGTTGCGTCGCGGGCCGCGCTTGGCCAGCTTGTCGCGTCCGGCACCGTATTCCGTATCGAGCCGGTACAGCCGATAAGCTCCACCTCGCCCGGGGAGGGTCGGGAGCCGGACCGCCCTTTACCGGAAAACTTGACGATGCTGCCAATCGTCGGCGTCGTTGATGGCGGCATGACGGCGGGGTCCTACCGTCATGCAGAGGCATGGCGCGCGCCGCCGCTCGTCGCTGATGGCGCGGCCGATACCCAGCATGGAAATTGGGTAACCTCTCTCGTGGTGCAGGGTCATGACTGGAACAACAATCTCACCCTGCCGCCGCTCTACTGCCAGGTCGGCACGGCCCAAGCCCTCGCAAAGCAAGCGTCGGGGGTCTTCGTCGACCCTCAGGATTTTATCGCCTATGTGGATGGAGTGATGGCAGCAAACCCGGACACGCGGGTTTGGAATTTCTCCCTCAATCAGGCCTACGCCTGCGATCTCGAAGCCGTGAGCGCGCTCGGGCATGATATTGCCTTGCTGGCGCGCAAGCACCGCGTGCTGCCCATCATCTCCGTAGGCAACAAGCCGGGCTCCCGGCTTCAGCCGCCCGCCGATTGCGAAGCGGCGATCACAGTCGGAGGCCGGAGTCACGACGGCAACGGCGATCCGGCGGGGGAATGTCCCGTGAGCCTGTGTGGGCCAGGGCCGTCCAGTATGCTCAAGCCCGACCTCTCGCATTTTTCGCACGTCCGCGTCTTGGGCGGGCATCTCATTCGGGGGTCGAGCTTCGCAACGTCCCTCACGTCGCCGCTCGCTGCACACACGATGGAGCGGGTGCGCGACGCCTCTCCGGACCTTGTGAAGGCTCTGCTGCTGCACAACTCGGACGGGATGAACTTCGATCCGGCCATGGGCTTTGGCACCCCGTCGGCCGCCTCGCTGCCCTGGGAGTGCCGACCTGGCTTTGTTACGCTGCAATGGCGCGCGACGCTTCGCCCTGGCGCAGCCTATTAGGCCCAGTCGGCCCGAAGCTGCGATTTTGGTCATCTTGGAGAACACGTCGGGAACGGGCTGGTTGTTGTTGACGATCGCCCATGCGAGGAACGACGTTCCGCTCCGATAAGGGAGCGGCGTTATGAGCCTTGGCGTTTCGAGTGGGGATCTGATCGGCTCCTGGAGCCTGAGTTTTTCGGACATCGCGTTCGTGACCGGCAAAGCGGAGACGGCACGACTGGGATTGGCGGTTCAGCTTAGATTTTTCGCCGGGCATGGCTTCTTTGTGCCGGATCATGCGTCGATACCCTCCGACGGTGTCTTGTATCTGGCGGAGCAACTTGGTCTCGATGCCAAATCCGTGAACCACTATGATTTTTCCGGGCGCACCGCCCGCCGGCATTGCGCGGAGATTTTGCGGCATCTCGGGTTCCGCCGTATGACGCAGACGGATCGCAGGGCGTTGTCGAGGTGGATTTCCGACGATCTTTGTGCGGGCGGGCAGCCGATCAATGCCATGCTCGAGCATGTTTTCCTGTGGTGCCGCGACCGCCGTATCTATGGGCCGTCGCGCAAGGAGCTGGAACGCCTCGTCCGTTCGCAACGACACCTCTATCTGGAGGCCCTGTTGGCCCGAGTCCGCGATCGGCTTGCGCCGGATGCGGTCGCCTTGCTGGAAGCCTCGCTCGCCGATCCCGATGGCCCGACCGGCTTCAACACGATGAAGGGGGATGCAGGTCAGGCGACGCTCGAAAACATTCTTGGCGTGACCGCCAAACTCGCCTTTATCCAACGGCTTGCTCTTCCCCGAGATTTCCTATCGGTCACGGGCAAGGCATGGGTCGATCAGATCGTTCGCCGGGTTGCCGGCGAGAAAGCCTCGGAGATGCGCCGGCATGTACCGGCGCGCCAGCTCGGGCTCTATGCCGTTTATCTGATGGCGCGGGAAGCTCAGCTTACGGATGCGATGGTCGACCTGCTGATCGAGACGGTCCATAAGATCGGATCGCGCTCGAAACGCAAGGTGGTGGGCGATATCGCGAAAGACATCGAGCGGGTCTATGGCAAGGAGCGACTCCTGGTCGAGATTGCCAGCGCTTCGATCGACGATCCATCCGGGCGCATCTGCGATGTCATTTTCCCAATCGCCGGCAAGGACAAACTGGCGGCGATCATCAAGGAAAGCCAGGCAAAGGGCGCCTTGGATCGGCGGATCTACAAGGTGATGCGGAGGTCATGGGCCAATCATTATCGCCGTATGCTGCCAAGCCTGCTTTCGGCACTGGAGTTCCGGTCGAACAACGCCGTGTGGCGTCCGGTGCTGGCGGCCCTGGACTGGATCAGAAGCAAAGTGGATGATGGATGCCGCTACGTGCCGCCGCACGCAGTGCCGGTCGACGAGGTCATTCCGGCGAGATGGCGCAGTTCCGTCATTGATGAAGAGGGGCGCGTAAACCGGATCAGTTATGAGCTTTGTGTCCTCGCGCAACTGCGCGATCGCATCCGTTCTAAGGAAATCTGGGTTGTCGGGGCGGACCGATACCGCAATCCCGATGACGATCTTCCCAAGGACTTCGATGCGCGGCGAGAAGCATATTACACAGGATTGAACCTGACGGCGGATGCGCGTGCATTTTCAAGCGCCATCCGGGAAGAGCTTGCTCAGGAACTGTTGCTCCTCAATGCCAATATTCCCCGGAACGACAAGGTTCGGCTGCTGTGGCGCGGCGAGAACCGTATATCTCTCACCCCGTTCAAACCCTTGCCCGAACCCAGGGGTCTCGCCTCGATCAAGACCGAGATCGGCCAACGCTGGCCGATGACCGGGCTGCTCGACGTACTGAAGGAGGCTGCCCTTGATACGGGACTTCTCGAAGCGTTCGAAACATCGGCCTCGCGTGTTGCACTGCCGAAAACCGCGCTGGATCAACGTCTCCTGCTATGCCTCTACGGCCTGGGAACGAATGCCGGGCTCAAGCGGATCGCCGGCGCCACCCCCGATGTCAGCTATGAAGAGCTGCTGCATGTCCATCGCCGCTTCGTTCATGCCGCGGCGCTCAAGGAGGCGTGTGCCAGGGTTGCGAATGCGACCCTGGCAATCCGCAATGCTGCAGTCTGGGGGGACGCCGGCACGGCCTGTGCGTCAGATTCCACAAAGTTCGGAGCCTGGGATCGCAACCTGATGACGGAATGGCATGCGCGTTATGGTGGACGGGGCGTCATGATCTACTGGCATGTCGAACGACGCGCGACATGCGTCTATTCCCAGCTCAAGCGCTGCTCTTCCTCCGAGGTCGCCTCCATGATCGAGGGCGTGCTGCGCCATTGCACCGACATGGAAATCCAGCGACAATATGTTGATAGTCATGGCCAAAGCGCGGTTGGCTTTGCATTTTGCCGGCTTCTCGGATTTGAGCTTGCACCCCGCCTGAAAGCGATCGCTCGCCAGAAGCTGGCTCTTCCCGATGTCGGCATGCGAACGCGGCTTCCCCACTTGCAGCCGATCCTCTCCAGTCCGATCAACTGGGATGAGATCGAGCAGCAATATGACGAGATGGTCAAATATGCAGCCGCGATGCAGACAAAAACCGCCGACCCGGAGGCGATCCTGCGCCGGTTTAGCCGCTCCGAGGTGATGCACCCGACCTACAAGGCGTTGAGTGAGCTGGGCCGCGCGGTCAAGACGATCTTCCTGTGCCGGTATCTGCGCGAGGAGTCCTTCCGCCGCGAAATTCATGAAGGCCTGAATGTCGTTGAAAACTGGAACAGTGCCAATGGGTTCGTTTTCTTCGGCAAGGGCGGCGAGATCGCCACTAACCGCATCGATGAGCAGCAGCTCTCGGTCCTGGCGCTACATTTGCTGCAAGCGTCGCTTGTCTATGTGAACACCCGAATGCTTCAGAGCGTGCTGGTGGAACCGAAATGGACGGGCCGGATGACGCCGGATGATTATCGCGGCCTCACACCGCTGATTTACAGCCACGTCAATCCTTATGGCCGCTTCGACCTCGATCTGAATAGCCGGATCGATTTTGGGCGGCTTGCTGCCTGACCGGGGCCTTTCCGCTCGCACCATTTGGGTGCACCCGAACGTGACGATCGGAAGTGACATATACGACATGTCACAAAAGGGTGGTTCCGTCACCAATGTTACTGTACGAGGGCAAAGCCACCCTAATGTGACGGATTTGCCCATGACCCGCGTCGGCTACGCCCGCGTCAGCACCATCGACCAGGATCTCGACATCCAGGTTGCCCGGTTGAAGGCAGCGGGCTGTGAAATCCTCCGCTCCGAAACAGGCTCGGGCGCATCGCGCACTGGACGCACGGAGCTTGAGACGATCATGCAGTTCCTGCGCGCCGATGACGAACTCGTCGTCCTGCGTCTCGATCGGCTCGGTCGCTCCACACGCGATGTTCTCAATCTGGTTCATGAACTCGACCAGAAGGGAGCCTCATTGCGGGTGCTTGAGCCGGAGGTGACGACGGCCGGAAGCATGGGGCGGATGGTGATCACCATTCTGGGCATGGTCGCGGACATGGAACTGACGTTCATCAAGGACCGGCAGCGCGCCGGGATCGAGGCGGCGCGCGCCGAAGGCGTCTACAAAGGCCGGAAGAAAAACATCGATGACGATGAAATCCGACGCCGGATCACCGCCGGCGCGAGCAAGGCCAGCGTCGCGCGCGACCTCAAGATCTCAAGAATGACCGTCTATCGGGCGCTTGACGTCATTCCTTCAAGGATCGGGCTGCCGGAAAAGCCGCCTTCTGTCACCATCGCCCTGCATCTGACCATCGAGAACTTCAACAAGCATGGTCGTGGCAGAAAGCCCGCTCGCGAGCGCATTGAGGCGATGCTGGAGCGGGATTACCAGATGCAAAAGACCGGGAACTGCGATTACACGCTGACCGTCGCCTATGATCAGGGTGCCGATGGCGTCAGCCTCGATGATGAGATCGCATCTCTCCAGACAGAGATGTTCAACATCGCAGAGAGCTACAGGTGCTCGATCGAGACCGATGTTTACGAGATTGGAGGACAAGAGCGAGCCTGGTAGATCGCCATGTTCAATCTTTGTTCTTCAACATGGCCAAAATCGCAGCTTCGGGCCGACTGGGCCTATTATTGGGAGTTGCCAATCCCGGATTCCTTGAAAAGGACCGGGAAGCTGAAGGGCGCAGGCGCGCTCACCGCCATTCTCAATCCGCACCCGATGGTGACGGATTACGCCGGCCCAAATTACTTCAGTGTTCGCCTCGCGGCAGCGCTTCAGTATCAGCGCGGCCGCACGCCGAAAGGCGCGGCGAAATTCCACAATCTCCTGGGCTCTCTCGATACCGAAAAGATCACAGAGCAGGAAGCGCGCACGGTCGATCACAAATGGAGCCCGATCCGGCACCACAAGAATGACTTTCAGAGCGTTAGCTTCGAGGGAGATACGCTGCGCGTCTATGCCCGCGTCTACGCGCGGGACCTGTACCTCTACGGGTACACTGGCACCGAAGAAATCCCCGAAATGGAAACGGCTTTCGTTCTGTCGCTCGGCACCAGCGATGAGAACGATGATGTCTACAACGAGCTGCGCGACCAGCTCGGTGCCTTTGTCGAAACGGCGGTTGTCGAGGCCGATATCGACGTGGACAATGAAGGATTCTGAGCATGAGCAAGGACAAAGACAGGACAGTCTATCGGCGGCCCTCGGACAACAAATGGGTCGATAAGCGCAATGGCGCCGGGCGTGGTTTCGTATTCGACCGGCAAGCCGACGCGATCGCCTCGGGTCGCGAAAAGCTCGTCAACGCCAGGGGCGGCGAGCTGACCGTGAAGGGGCGGGAAGGGCGCATCCGCAGCAAGGACACGCTCGGCGGCGGCAACGATCCGGTGCCGCCACGCGACCGCGAGCATTGAGCTAGATTAGCACCCGCTCAACCTCGTCGAGGCTGACCTCATCAGAGCGCCGATCATAAAGCTGCGTCGTGCGCGTCGAGGCGTGATTTGCCATCATCGCCGCTTTCTCCAGCGTGCCGCCGTTCTTCAGATAGGCGGTGATGCCGGTTGCACGGAATGAATGGTTGCCGATCGCCGTGGCAATGCCGGCGGCGGCAGCGCGCCGCCGCACCATGGCGAAAGCGTTGGCCTGCGGCAGCGCATTGGTGCTCAAGGCCCGCGTCCCACGAGCGATCGTGCGGAACAGCGGCCCTTTTGGATCGCCTCGCAAGGCGCAGCCGTCGATATAGGCAATCAGATATTCCTCCAGGTTGTGGTGGCAGGGCATTTCGTGCCGCTTGCCGCCCTTTTCATGCAGCCGCACCCATAGGCGGCGGTTCTGCGTGAAAACGTCTTCCACCCGCATCTTCTCGGCCGCGCCGATGCGGCCGAAGCTGTAGATCATGAGCCCGATCAAGGCGCGGTCCCTAAGGCCTGCAGGCGTGGCCACGTCGATGCTGTCGAGCAGCATTCGCGCTTCATCCGGGGCGAGCACCGGCGTCTTGCCGCGCCTGACGCTATGCGACGGCCCGCGCACCGACGCGGCGGGATTCGATGGGACAATCTGGCCGACCACGAGCCAGTCGAAGAGGTGACGGATGGCTGCCAGGCGCAGCTTGGCCGTGGGCGCACTCCGTGCCGCTGTCAGCTCCTCGATGTAGCCCGCAACGTGTATTGGCTGCACGGCCGCGATCGACGTGATGCCTCGCGCTTCGCACCATGCCAGGAACTCGGCCGTCGCGCGGGCATAGGCCCGGCGCGTGTTGGGATTGCGGATGTTGGCCGTGAAGAATTCATAGAAGCGAACCCGCGCGCGCTCGCCCGCAACGGCGACGAGGGCGGGCAAAGCCGCATCTGGAGCCAAAGGGACGAGCTGGGTCACCGCCGACCCTTCACGTGAGCAACCGGATCAATGATCGTCACCGCATCGGCAGACCGATCTGCCACGGCATCGACGGTGCCGAATATCTCGACACGGCCGCCATCGTTGATGACAACGCCATTGACCATTCCGTGGATGATCACGCGCGCTTTAGGCTCGATGACGAGGTCGCCGGTGATCATGCCGTGCAGTACCAGCTTCCTTCCGGTACGCACCACAGCTCCCGCGGTGATCATGCCGTGCACGGCTAGGTCTTCGTCAATCAACAAAGGGCCTTCGATCTTGTCGTTTACTGCCCGCATGAACGCCCCCTGATGTATCCGATAAAGGACATTATCATATATGACAACGTGAGCAAATCCGCTGATAGGGGTTGTGACACCAGCGACTTTCTCCGGGTGTGCCGAAGCAGGAGCAACCTTTAACCCCATGCGTCGAATTCATTCACAAATCTTGGAGAGAAGTCCCGGACCTGAACGTCACGCTCAGAGCCACTTAGTCGGTTTAGACAGCTCTGCACAATTTCGGCGAGGGGCATACTATTGGCCCATGCTCCTATCACATATTCGGGAGAAATCGGCTCGAGCACCTGAGTTTCCGCATCGGAGTAAGTCGTAAGAGCATCGGCAATGCCGGTATCCACGCGATAAGAATATCCGGTGAACCCGTTTGGATGAGATGACTCCGAGAACATTCTATTGAATGCCCAGGGACCGCCCAGAAAGCCCCGGTGATCGAGCATTTCACGCCGTGCAGCATTGCGAGCGTAGAAACGGCATTCATGCGTCCAAAGGACGCTGGGGCAGAGAAACAGGACGATCCAGTCAGTTCGACCCGACGCTGCTCGCTTGGCTTCAAACATTCTATGGTTGATTGCGGAGATCGAAACAGAGATGGCTTGGTCTTCACCATCTAGGCGATGATCAATGCTGGTGTATGCGGGCATTCCGGCCGTTGATAGGTGAGCTCGACATAGCAAACCGTGCGCTATGATGTTGGGCAAATTGGGCGCTGGCGTGAAATGGCAAAGGTACTCGATGCCACGATAGGCGACGATCTCTCGAATTTTATCTCGATAGCCGATCTTTGCCAATTTCAGCGCTCCGACCGGTTTGCTTTCGCTTTCCTACGATTCCTCCAGATAGTTCTAATAATAGGCAAAGTGATACCTGCAATTGCATAGTCTATGAACATTGCAGCATTGAAGGCGTAGACCTTATCCCGTTGTGAAAACCATAGAACAAAGATTATTGCAAAAGCAGCTATGGAGCTCACCCATACCATTGGTCTGTAACTCTCAAAAATTCGCTTCCATACTGCCCATTCCATAATTTTACTAATTAGGTATAGAACAATTAGCCCTCCCGCTACAGCACCCATTAAATCACCCCTTTAAGTTTTAAAAAGTTAAATACTTCTAGGTTTTTCAGAGACTTCATAGCCTCAGGCAGGCCTTGCTTTGAAGCCATTCCGTACCAATACTTCGCTTGTTTTATATTATCTATATCGTCTTGATCGAGATATTCAGCGCTGGCATCAATCTTGTCCATATACAGTTTACCCAGGTTGAACTGAGACCCCGCGTCACCGGACTTGGCCGCCATTTCGGTAAACATCGCTAAGTCATGCTGGACTTTGTCACTTCTCCGTTCCTTCGGAATAGAAAGCCCGGCTTGGGACAAGAATATCTGGCAGAATACATTTCCAGACAGCGCCCCGGCTCTGATGATTTCGCCGCCACGAGATTGGCCGAGACGTTCTATAAGCTTCTTGGCCTCACCAACGCTGTTGGGAGGTCCGTCCTTCGGTTTTTGGCCAAAAATTCCTAACATCTCACCGCCTTCTAGAGGTTCATTATTGAAGAACGTATCTACGCCGCGCAGCGGCTGCGATCGATCCCCATACGGCGACTTTGCTATGATGTGCCCCACGATAGAGCAACGAGCCATGACGGCGAGTTTATCGCTCACTCCCGATCGCCGCATCGCGACGTGCAGTTTATTTAGTCCATCGGTAATCTGATCTGCTGCTGACCCGGGTTTGAGACGGTTCAGGCCCCCGTCGTAAAATCCCGTGTCGATGCCCGTGCGTTTGACGAAATAATGTACAAAATCGAAATCACTGGTAGCAGCAGCATCCAATTCATAGGCGATGACGTCGACTGTTGCGCCATACTTTCGGCAAATCACATCATAAAAACGAGCCGCACAAATCATGATTGAAGGGACCAAGCTGTCCCCAGAGGCCGCTTCTTCAGCGAACTTCGCGAGATTGTCTGCTCCAAACCCACCTCGGTCAGCTGCCTCCAGCTGCCAGAGAACATCCTTCGCACGCGGATGCCCTGCTTCAGCTGCTTTATACCAACAGTCTGCCGCCAGGTCGAAGTCATACGGCGTTACGCTTCCTCCACCCCACAGAAGCGACAGATTGAAGAGTGCCGAGACATGTCCACCTCGCGCAGCGTTTCCGAAGTGAATACTTGCAGCACTGAAGTTTCCTTCTTGTATAGCTGCAACACCAGCAACATACTCTCCTTCAATTTGCTCTGATGAGCTAGTAAAGAACGGTTTTTGAAACTCAGCCATATTCTTCTCCCGCAATGAGAAACGTATGCACAACAAGCCGTTTGGCGTATGCGCTGCGTGTTCTTTAGGGCCACCGTGCTTATTGGGGCTCCCTTGGCGCTACGCTGACGGTACATCGAACCGCCTGGCTCTCACGATCCGCGCGCTTCCGACACGCCTCCAGTGCCTCACGATTGGCGGCAACGATCCGGTCGCCCGCCGCCAGCGCAGCGAACGCGCTGGGCGAAGCGGCCTGCATCATGCGCTGTCCGCCTTCCCACATCGGCATGTTGAGCGGGCGCGCCGCCATCTTCTCCGGCCATTGCCAACTCGCTGGCACGGCGCGCGCCACGACGCCGGCGAACGCCGCCCAAAGCACCATGCCGAGCACCACGCCGCCGATCGCCGTCCACATCAGCCAGCGGTTCTGCTCGTCGCCGCGCCGCGCCGATGCCGTCACGCCCTGAAGCACCCGGATTGCGTCCTTCAGCTCGGCGGCTGCGGTCGCGATCGTCCGCCGGTCCTCGGCGCGGGCATCCGCACCTGCCGCCACGATCCGGTCAACGACATGGCGTGGGGTCGCTCCGTCCCGGGCCGCCGCCACCAGCGCGTCAGCGCGCTGCAAGGTGGCATCGATCTTCTGCACCATGCCCGCCAGCGTCTCGCTGTAATCGGGCTGCTCGGGGAGTTCGGCGCGCTCGACCGCCATCCGCTCGACTGCGCGGCGCAGCAGCGCCAGCTCGCCCTCCACCCGCGCGAAGGCTTCCTGGGCTGTCTCGGGTTCGTGCTCGTCCTCGCTCATCCTGTCTCCCTCACGCACCCGAAAGCGCGAAACCTATCGGCTCAGTCCCCGGTCACGCTCGCGATCCGGCCCCAGCGATCTCGTCAGCGCGTCACCGACCGCGCGGTCCTTCTCCAGCTTCAGCGCCAGCTCGGGCGCGCGGCGGCGGAGTGCGGATTCCAGCTGCGGATCGCGCCCGATCGCACCGGCGACCTTCGCCATGTTGCCGCGCAACCGCTCGGCACCGGCACGGTCGCCCGCCCGCTCAAAGGCGGCACGGTCGCGCTGCATCGCCTTCCATGCTTCCACGAAGCGGCCTGCGCGGGCATCCGGGTCAAGCCAGACGCGCTGCTCCTCGGCCATCGCGCGCGCCGCTCCACCAGTGTTGCCGCCGGCGGCCTGCTCAATGAGCTTCGGATCGCGCCGGAGCGCGGAAGCGAGGTCGCGCGCGGCATGAGAGCGGCCCGCGTCCAGCGCCTCGCCGGCCTTGCGCAACGCGCTCTCCTGATGCGGCAGCACCGGCAAGCCCTTGGCGCGCATCCGGCCTATATCGGCCGTGGCGCGCGCATAGCGTTCGATCGCCTCGTCCTGGCCCGGCTTGCCGCCGGTCGCGGGCTCCCGTTCCGGCGCGGACGTCTTCTGCGGTGCCCGGGGCCGGAAGCCGTCGAACATGCCCTTGGCCTTGTCGCGCACCTTGGCGGCGATCTCCCGCGCGAGTTCCGGAAACCGGATCTCGCGCCGCTCGGCGAACGCGCGCGCCCGGTCATTGTCGGAAGGGGCGGCATAGTCGCCGGCCATGTCCTTGGCGCGGTCACGCGACAGGACGCGGGCGAGCTGGCGCTGATCGGTGAAGTCGTCGCGCCCATAATGGAGCGACACCCCGTCGCGATGCCGCGACAGCGCGACATAGGCGCCGTGCCGGTCCATCCCCGGCGTCGCCAGCACATGCGCGCGATCGACGGTCACGCCCTGCGATTTATGGATGGTCGCGGCATAGCCATGATCGACATGGGCATAGTCCTTGAGGTCGAAAGCGACACGGCTGCCCCCGTCGAGCCGCACCGCCATGCGGCCTTCGCTGACATGCTCCAGCGTGCCCAGCGTGCCGTTCTTCACGCCCATGCTGCGCTCGTTGCGCAGGAACATGATCCGGTCGCCGGATGCGAAGTCGCGCCGGCCCCGCTCGACGGTGACGCCCACGTCCTGGCCCAGCTCGCCGCCCGCCCGCATCCGCCCGCGCGCCTCCTCGTTGAGCGCGCGCACCTCGGCATTGGTGTGGGTGAGGATGATGCGGGTCTTGTCAGGCTCGGCTTGGCGCTGGCGATCCCAACCGTCCACCAGCTCGCCCCGCGCCGCCTCGCGCGTGTCGGCCGCCTGCACCATGCCCCGGCTCTCATAGGCGTGCAGCGCCTCACCGGTGCGGCCCGTGGCGAGCGAGCGCGTCGCCTCCTTCTGCCAGTCGCCCCGCTGCCGGCGAACCTCGGTGATCTCGGCCGCGCCGTGGCGCTCACTGATCGACCGGAACGCCGCTCCGGCTTCGATCGCCTGCATCTGCTCGGGGTCGCCCACCAGCACCACCTTCGCGCCGGCGTCGCGGGCATGGGACAGCACCCGCTCCATCTGGCGGGTGCCGATCATGCCCGCCTCGTCCACCACCAGCACGTCGTTGCGGGACAGCTGGTCACGGCCCTGCGCCCACGCATGTTCAAGGCTGGCGATGGTGCGGGACTGGATGCCCGATCCGCCCTCAAGGTTCTCGGCCGCGATCCCGGACAAGGCCGCGCCGCGCACCTGATAGCCCTCGCGCTCCCACGCCTCGCGCGCAACGCCCAGCATCGCCGACTTGCCGGTGCCGGCATAGCCGATGACCGACGTCAGCCCTTGACCCTCGGTGATACGGTCGAAGGCGTCGCGCTGCTCGCCCGACAGCACCAAGCCGCGCCCTTCCGCCGTCTCCAGCGCCCCGGTGCGATGCGACACGGACACGCCATGCCTGGCGCCACGCGCCAGCTCGTCACCGGCGCGCTCAAGCTGTGCTTCGGTCGCGATCATCTCGCGGGATGTGAACCGCTCCTGGTCGCGTCCGTCCGTGCCTAGCGCCACCAGTTCGGGACTGGCGCGCACCGCCGCCATCACCTGGTCGAACTGATCCTTGCCGTCCGAATGGCGGAACGCGAACACAGCCAGGTCGCGGGTGGTGAAGGTGGCCTGCTGCCGCGTGATCGCATCGAGCGCGACATTCGGGTCCGCGACGATCTTCTCGCCGTTCTCGCGCGCGATCCGCAGATGATCTTCGGCGCGTCGGTGCGGCTCGTCCTCCTCCAGACGGCGCGTTCCCATCGGCCCGATCTTGTGCTGCGGCTCAAGCTGGATGCCCTGATCGGCATAGGAGCGATGATCGATCCGGCCCTCCAGCCCAAGCTCAGCCATGCGCTCGTTCACGTGCGCCGCCCACGCCTCGCGCCACTCCTGCAACAGCTCGGTGCCGTTCCAATCCCGGACCTTCTTGCCGAACCCTTCAGGCCCGACTTCCCGCATCGTCATCATGACATGCGCGTGCGGCTTCGGGCTGCCGTCGTCCGCCTTGTCCCAATGCACGTTGAGGTCGGCGACCATCCCGCGATCCACGAACTGCTTCTGCACGAAATCGCGGGCGAGGCTCACGCCCTGCTGCTGATCCATCTCGCGCGGAATCGAGAACTCCACCTCGCGGGCAAGCTGCGCGTCCTTGCGCTTCTCGCCTGCCTCCACCTCGTTCCACAGCGCAGTGCGGTCGTTTAAACGCTTCGGCGCGCCCTCCGGAAATATCACCTCGGAGTGGATCACACCGGCCTTGTTCGAGAAGTCGTGATGGCGATTCAGCTTCTCATCGAACAGCCGCGATGCCGAGCGATAGGCAGCGGACGCGACGGCGCTGGAGCCCTTCGCGCGGCTGATAACCTTGGCGCTGAAATGATAGATCGCCATCGCGACCGCCATGATGCACTTCTTAGCGCACGTCGGCAACGACGTATAAGCGCGCACTCATCACTCGCATCGCTCCTGCTGATTGACTGCCGTGCATTCCCATTATGGGTTGCCTGCCTTTTCCTCTTTGCTAGGCTACGGTGGTCCTGACGCGGAAAGGAGAAAGCACCATGCGCAAGGTACGCGACTATGACGCGGAGCTGAAAGCGCTGGAGAGCCGCGCCAAGGCGATTAAGGCACGTCGCATTGAACAGCTTGGCCAGCTTGTCATCGCCGCCGGGGCCGATGTGCTCGACATGGAAACCCTCGCCGGTGCGCTGCTCGATGCCACCGCTTCCAAGGACGCGGAAGCGAAGGAGGCGTGGCGCGCGAAGGGCTCCGCTTTCTTTCAACGGCGCGGGCGCAAAGGTGGCCGGACTGCTGGCGGCAACGGCGACAGCGGGAGTGCGCAACCGGGCGATGATCCAGCGTCTGGAAGCGTCGCAGCGTCGTAGCGATACGCGAGCTTGGGTCATGCAACGCCGCGAACGCACCCGCCACCTGATCGAGCTGGGCGGGCTCGTCCAGAAAGCCGGTCTGGTGGAACTCGCCGACGACGATCGCGCGACCATCTATGGCGCGCTGCTGGAGCTAGTCGGCCACGCTGGCAGCGACGATGCTGACGGCACCCTCGCGCTCTGGAAGCGGCGCGGCAAACGCGCGTTCGACGCGGAAACGGAAGCGAAGGAGAAAGGCGATGGCGCTCCTAGATATTGAGGCGGTCCGCGGGCAAATCCGCGCGCTGGATTTCGTGCGGGGCACCCCGGCCGAGCACGCCATATGGCGGGAGGACGACGCGGACTCTCGCGCTAACCTCGCGATCGAGGGCATGGCGCTGGAGCCGGACGAGGAAGCGCTGTTCGACATGCTGCGCGACGAGGCGGTGCCCCCCACCCTTGCCACGCAAATCATCCTCAAGCTGCTCGGCCACCCAGATGCCGATCCGGCACTGGCGATCACGCCGCTGGAACAGGCCTGCTGATGGCGGGGCCGCTCATCGGCGGGCGTCGGCCGATCAGCTGGCGGCTCGCGATCGTCGTCGCGTTCGTCGCGGCCTATGCGACCGCGCGGTGGCTGGAAGGCATCTTCGGCGTTGGGCAGATTTCCGGCACGGTGTCGTTCCTGGTCCTGGTCGGCCTGATCGGCGCGACCTGGTGGATCAACAGCCGTGCAGGCAACGGCAGGAATGAGCTGCTCGGCTCGGCCCGCTTCGGTGACCGCGCCGACGTGCGCAAGCTGGAGGCGACCGGGGATCTCCTGATCGGCCGCGCCAAGGAGTCGGGCAAGCTGCTCCGCTATGACGGCGCGGCGCACCTGCTGACGATAGCACCCACCCGTTCCGGCAAGGGCGTCGGCACGATCATCCCCAACCTGCTCCTGCTCGACCGCTCCGTGGTCTGCATCGACCCCAAGGGCGAGAATGCCCGCGTCACGGCCCGTGCGCGGGCTAGGAAGGGTGCTGTATGGTGCCTCGACCCCTTCGGCGTCTCCGGGCGTCCTGCGGCCCGTTATAACCCTCTGGCGCAGCTCGACCCAGCGAGCCCGGACCTCACGGAAGATGCGCAAACGATCGCTGACGCGCTGGTCCATGACGCGCTGGGGCAATCGGGCGAGGCGCATTGGAACGAGGAAGCCAAGGCGCTGATCGCCGGCATCATCCTACACACCGTCATCCACGAGCCCGTGTCCCAAGCCACGCTGGCGACCGTGCGCGACAAGCTCACCCGCGATCCCGCCGCTTTCGCCGCGCTGCTGGCGGACATGCAGGCCAGCACCGGCGCGCACGGGCTGATCGCGCGCGCCGCCAACCGCCAGCTCGGCAAATCCGATCGCGAGGCGGCAGGCGTGCTGTCGTCGGCGCAGCGTCACACCCACTTTCTCGACAGCCCACGCCTGGTCGAAAGCACGTCCGCCTCCGATTTCCGGTTTGCCGACCTGAAGGAGCGGCCCGGCACCGTGTTCCTGTGCCTGCCACCGGATCGACTCGATACTTATGCGCGGTGGCTGCGGCTCCTGGTCGCGCAGGCCGTCACCGACATGGCGCGCTCCCCTGCCCGGCCGGAACGCCCGGTGCTGTTCCTGCTCGATGAGTTCGCCGCCCTCGGCCGACTGGAGCCGGTAGAGCGCGCGATGGGGCTGATGGCGGGCTATGGCCTCCAGCTTTGGCCGATCCTTCAGGACATGCACCAGCTCCGCGCCCTCTATGGCGAGCGCGCCGGCACCTTCCTGTCCAATGCCGGCGTGATCCAGACGTTCGGGGTCAATGACCATGCCACCGCCGACATGCTCTCGCGCACGATCGGCGACACGACGCTGGAATATGCGACCCTCAGCACGTCGCGCGGCACGGGCTGGGGCGACAATCGCGCCGGTCCCTCGGAAAGCGTCAGCACGCATGTCACGGCGCGGCGGCTCGTCACGCCCGACGAAATCATGCGGATGCCGGCCGACACGCTCCTGCTGCTGCGCCAGGGCGAACGCCCGCTCTGGGCCAGCAAAATCCGCTACTATGACCAGCGCGAGTTCGCAGGCCTGTTCGATCCGGCGTAATCGCACACACCGGTCCCGGAAGATCGAACGGTAGCTTTGAGATAGCGCCTCATCACC
>NZ_CP012705.1 GCF_001307295.1 Sphingopyxis macrogoltabida
TCGATCCGGCGTAATCGCACACACCGGTCCCGGAAGATCGAACGGTAGCTTTGAGATAGCGCCTCATCACCCTCTCCACTGGCGAACGCTGAAGGCACCCACCGCCGGTTTCGCCTGGCTTCTCTCGGAAGCCTCGCGGCCGGCAGGCCGCTCTGGTGACGGCGGTAGCCGGCACGGATCGAAGGTGCATTGGCCGTGAGGCCAATTCCGCATTGCTCTTCTCAGGTCGACGGTTTTGGGTGAGTCCTGTCGTTAAGAGATTCTGTTAAATAGGAATCGTTAAACAAGTTAAACCGCTCAAAAAGCGGAATCTTGCCTTGCTTATCAACTGCTTGCCGGACAGCCCGGTGGGTGAAACCCCGTGATTCGGTGTGTGATACCCCGATAGCGCGGTGGGTGATACCCCGACGCCAAGGTGGGTGAAACCCCGAGACTCTGGAGCCGAAAAGGAGCCTCCCGCGCTAGTTATCCACAGCCTGGCTGGTGGCTTCGGCATCGCCCGAAGCATGTCAGGGTTCAGGCAGCATCGCTGGCCGGTGGGTGAAACCCCGATAGTTGGACTTGCGGTGTGTGAAACCCCGATAGTCAGCGGCGGCCAGCAAGCCGGTCCATCTGTGCATCGACTTCCTCGGCCCGCTTGCGCTCGGCGTCGAAACGGGCGCGCCGCTCCTCCTCGGCGCGCATTCTCTCGGCGAGTGCCAGTGCCTCGGCCTCGCCGCGGAGCCTGAACAACACGGCCGGGCTTTTGTCCGTCGTCTCGGTCAGCTCCATCGCATAGTCGGGGAGCTGGTCGGCCTCGATCACCCGCCGAAGCATCCGGTTGAACTCCTTGGGCTGGGCATCGCTGCCGGTCTTGTCGCGAAGTACCTCTACCCGGCAAGTCCACCCACCGCGCTGCGTGCCGGCGTGCTTTCGCGCGATACGATAGAGCGCCCGCTCCAGCCCTCCGGAGAGCAGGAAATAGTCGGGGTGCATGGTGAGCAGCGACTTCTCGTTGACGATGCCCTCATAGACCCAATCCGAGAGGGTCAGCGTCATGCCGCGCGGCTGCTCCGTTTCGGCGTCGGTGTCGAAGGTCCAGCTGTCGAGCCAGTTGAAGCCAGCCTTCTGCCGGCGCTTCGTCGCGCGGATCGAAGTTGTGATCGAGGTCGTCTGGAGCCGGAGGAGCGCAGCTTGCAGCTCCTGATAGTCCCTGCCCCCTGTGCTGCGCTTGATCGCCCGCAGTAGGTCATAGGGCGTGGTTGTCAGCGTGCGGGGCAGATCGTTCAGCCCCTGCTGCTTCATGCGGTTGAGCGTGGACGCGGCCCATATCAGGATATCGGCGTCCCAGATCGTGGCCATGCCGTAGTCGGGAATGGCCTGGACGCGCACCCAGGCCTCGCCATCCGGGCTGCGATACTCGATCGGCTTCAGCCGCTTGCGCTTCTGGAGCGAGAAGAACGGGCGCTCCATGACCTCCCGCTGGTCCTTGAGCGGAAGATCGCCGAGCGCCGGAATGAACAGGTCGAACTCGGGATTGGGATCACGCCGCTTGCTCACGGCGCGAACCTGGTGTGTCCCCGCTGGACCAAATACTGGCGCAGCAACCGCTCGGTGATGACGGTAAGGGGCTCCCCGCCCTCCTCGACGCTGAGCTGGCGCAGTGTGCGGTGCATGTCTTCGGGAATGTGGATTAGCACCGGCTTCTTGCCGGGATGGCTGCTGCGCCGGGCCGGTGCTGCCGGGGCCGACGTGTCCGCCGCACGCCGCGACCGACGCGGGACGGCAGGCTGCGGCGCGGGAGTTGCATCGGCAACGGGAGCCTGTGCCTGTGCCTCGGGCTCGTCATCGAAGATGCCGGCGAGCGCGGAAGATTTCTTCGCCATCATCCAACCTCGCTTACTTGCTTAGTCGTAAAGCCGCTTAGTCGCTTAGCCTCATCATAGGCGGCGCGCAACTCGGCCGCCGCCTTGCTGGCCGGGTCCGTCTCGGCGGCCGTTCTGCCGAGCGGCGTGGCCTTGTAGAAATCCTTGCGGAAGTGGAGGCGGCTGTCGAACATCGTCACGCCCTTCGCCGCGAAGCCGGCATGGGCCTCCTGCCCCTCCCCGCCCTGATGCGGAACCTGCGTCAGTATAACGGCGAACGGCGTGCCTGCCTGCTGCACCTGCTTGACGGTCTGCAACACCGAATGAACGTCCAGCCCCCGCGGCGCGACAGGGATGATGACGAAATCCGCCTGCTCGGCTGCGAGCATGGCAATGTCCTTGGAGTTCGCCGGCGTGTCGATGATGATGAGGTCGATCTTGCCGCTGCTGCGCCCGCGGGAGACGTGGAGCGGCAGACCGGCAACGCTGCTGTCCTTCACCATCACGTCGTCGTCGTCGCGGCGTTCGGACCAGTAGAGCGCCGATCCCTGGCGATCGTCGGCATCGAGGATAACGACCGACGCCCCCTCCCGCGCCGCCTCGACGGCGAATCCGGTTGAGAGGGTGGTCTTGGATTGCCCGCCCTTTTGCGCGATGACGGCCCATACTTGCATAGCTGCTGCTCCTACTAAGCGGCTAAGCGACTTATAGAGCTTAGCCGCTTAGTCGTAAAGATGCTTAGTCGCTTAACCAGGTTCGTCCTCAGTTCCGTCGCCGATCGGATCGTGGCGCATCGGGCCGTGCCCCTCAACCGGGCACAAAGGTGCACCCGCTGTCTCCAGCCATTTGCGCGCAGTCGTCTACGCCAACCAGGCCACGGTCGTAATCGAGCCCACGGCCGACAGCCTCGCCCTGATCAGGACGGCCACGCGCGCGGCCGCGGCGATGTGGCGCGACGGCTACCGCTACCAGAAGACCGGGATCGTACTGCTCGACCTCTATCAATCCGCGGGCCTGCCCGTGGCCGACCTGTTCGCGTCGTTCGATCCGGAAAAATCCAAGGCGCTGATGGCGGCACTTGATCCGGTCAACGGCCGCTTTGGCCGCAACACCCTGCGACCGGGCGCTGTTGCGGCAACGCCGACCTGGGCATGCGACGGGGTAATCTGTCTCCCTGCTATACGACGCGGGAGACAGATTTTCTGCGCGTTCACACCTGAAAGCACCCTACCATAATGCATGCTACATATATGTTGACGGATTTCGGTTAGGCGCGCATACATGCTGCATGAAGGAGATTGTGCATGGGCGGTATTTCACATAGCGCGGTTCTCGCGCGCCTTAGAAGCGAGATCGGGGTAACGCAGGCGGCCTTGGCGACGGAGGCCGGCCTCGATCAAAGTCGGGTTTCCCGCATCGAAAAGGGGGAGGTGTCTTCCGAAGCGGAAGTCGAGAAGGTGCTCGATGCGCTGACGGCGCTCGGCTCTCCCCAGGCCCGGGCCTATAAAGAATTCATCGGCCGCGCGTGGGAGAACATCGCGCCGCCGAGCTTCTTCAACCCGCAGCGCGCATGCCTTGAAATAGCCGACGAGGCGCTTCGCGACATCGACACCTTCCTCGCCGATGAGAGCCGTCCCTGGCCGCTCCGCCGCCAGATCGAGCGGCATAAGGACACCCTCATCAAGGGGGCGAACTACCTTCAGAAGATGAACCACAACATCGCCTTCATCGGGCCGATCGGCGTGGGAAAATCGACAGGTCTTAGCTTCCTCTTCGACCTTCTCGTGCCGCCGACGCTGGCCTCCAAGCCGATCGACCGGCCCGTCCTCGAAACAGGGGCGGGCGGCACGACCATTTGCGAGGTTCATATCAAGCGCGGGCCGGAATTCGGCATCAGTTTGCTGCCGATGTCTGAAACCGAGCTGCGCGACCTGGTGGCCGACTTCTGCGCCTCGCGTTGGGCGGTGCTGAAGGGCGAGCTGAAGGAGTCAGCCGATAACGCCGGGGTGAGCCGCGAGCATGACCGGGCGATCCGGAATATGTCGGGCCTAACGCGTCGCCGCTCCACCGAGAACGGCAAGATCGTCTATTTCGATCCGGTGAGCGATCTGGTCGCCTCCTGCGCGAGCGAAGACGAGTTCCGCACGCGGGTCCTGGAGTTGATGAAGCTGCCCGAGCGCACTCAAAGGGAACTCTGGTACGACAGCGTGACGCGGCAGCACCCGATGGAATGGGTGATGAAGACCTTCCGCGAGGTAAACAACGGTCGTCTGGCCGACGTGTCGCTGCCGACGAGCATTGACCTGATCATTCCCGAGTTCGGCCGCAGCTTCGGCGAGCTGGAAATCAATGTCATCGACACGAAGGGCGTCGATGATGTGGCCGTGCGCGAAGACCTGGACCTCCGCCTCAAGGACCCCCGCACCGCGGTCGTGTTCTGCACCCGCTTCAACGACGCGCCGGGCGTGACGACGCGCTCCCTGCTGCAGCACATGCACGACACGTACTCGGAACCGGTGAATACGGGGAAAGTCTCGATCCTGGCGCTCCCGCGCACCGAGGAAGCGCGGGCCATGAAGGACGACGCGGGCGAAGTCGCGATGGACGATGCCGAGGGATATGCCTTCAAGCAGATGCAGGTGGAGAACGAGCTGGCGGCCGAGGATCTGGCCGGCGTTCCCATGGTCTTTTACAACGTGCAGTCGGACGACGCGGCGCCGGTGCGCGGCGCGCTGTTCGACCAGCTGAACCGTATGCGCTCCACGGTCGAGGCCCGCCTGTTCGACCTGTGCGCCGCTGCCGACGAGGTGATGAAGAACCACGAGGCGCAAGCCCTCACGGCGGCAATGGAGGAAGTAGCCGAAAGGCTGAACTCCTTTCTTGATGCTCACCCGGCGCTCCCGGCCCGTGAGCGTCATGCTTATACGGAGGCGCTGACGACGATCGGCGGGGTGCGATACGCCGCGACGCTGTGGGCGGCGACGCGCCGGAACGGCGAATATTCCGGGTTCAACATCATTCACAACATCGGGGTGGGCGCGGCGAAGGATGCGCGGCAGCGCAGCGATCGGTGGTTCTCGTCGCTGAAGGACTACATCGCCGTCATGAAAGGCGACGAGGGGCTGCAGCTGGCGGAGAAGACGATCAGTCAGATGGAGCAAAGCGCGATCGCAACGCGCACCGCATTCCTGGAAGCGGTGCAGCGGGCGGGGATGGAAGTCTATCGCGGCCCCCTCTCCAGCGCTTCGATCTGGAGTCAGTGCGCGGCCGAATGGGGTGCGGGACCGGGCTTCAAGGGCCGCGTCGCAGGCAACCTGAAAACGTGGTTCGAAGACCGGGCCGATCTGAAAGACAAGCTGGAGGAGATTACGAACGTCCTCTGGGATCAGCTCGTCATCGCGCCGATGCGCCGCCTGGTGGCGGAGAACGCGCCGGAAGCCGGGCTGGGTGGGAACGTGATCCCATTCCCGACGAAAGCTGCATAATAATCAACCACGAGGGGGCCTAAGAACCATGGCGGGATCAACGTTCCAGACTAATCCGATCGACCTTCAACGGCTGCTGGACGAATGCCATCGCGGCATCATCCAGCTGCCCGACTTTCAGCGGAGCTGGGTCTGGGACGAAGACCGCATCAAGAGCCTCATCGCTTCGATCTCGCGGGCTTTCCCGGTCGGCGCGCTCATGTCGCTCGATACGGGGGGGCCTGTGAATTTCAAACCTCGCCCGGTCGAAGGCGCGCCGCCCGAGGCCCGGCAAATGGCGCCGCAATCCCTCCTGCTGGACGGCCAGCAGCGCATGACGTCCCTCTATCAGGTGGCGTTGCGGGGCAAGGTTGTCGAAACCGTCACCCCGAAGAAGAAGCGTGTCAAACGCTGGTTCTACATCGACATCCGCAAGGCTATCGACGAGCTGGCCGACCGCGAGGAGGCGGTCGTCGGCGTGCCGGAAGATCGCATGGAGCGCACGGATTTCGGCCGGGAGGTCACGCTCGACCTCTCGTCGCCGGAGAAGGAATACGCGGCGCTGATGTATCCGGTGTCGCAGGTGTTCGATTGGGACAAGTGGCAAGACGGCTTCGACGACTATTGGGCCGGCGACGAGCACAAGGCGGTCCGCGAAGAATTCCGCGCCTTCAAGCGCCAGGTGCTCGAAAACTTCAAATACTACCGCGTGCCGGTGATCGCGCTCGACCGCTCGACCTCGAAGGAAGCGGTCTGCGTCGTGTTCGAGAAGGTGAACACAGGCGGCAAGGCGCTCGACGCCTTCGAGCTGGTCACGGCCATGTATGCCGCCTCGGGGCATGAACTCCGCAAGGACTGGTATGGCGATGAAAGCACCAAGGGGCGCCATCGCCGCCTCGCCGACACGCTACGCCCCGCGGATTCCGACGCCGGCATCCTGGCGGGCGTGGGCAACACGGATTTCCTGCAGGCGGTGTCCCTGTTCTACACGCGCGACAAGCGGCGTGCGGCCGAGCAGGCGGGTAAAGAGGGCAAGGAGCTTCCGGCGGTGTCGGGCAACCGCCAGGCACTGCTCGATCTCCCGCTCGACGCCTATAAGCTCTATGAAGCGCAAGTGGAGCAGGGCTTTGTACGGGCCGCCAAGTTCCTGCACATGCTGCATATCTACCGCATTTTCGACCTGCCCTATCAGTCGCAGATTGTCCCCCTTGCGGCGATCCTCGCTGACATCGGCGACGCATGGGAGCACGAGGCCAATCGGTCCAAGCTGGTGCAATGGTACTGGAACGGCGTCTTCGGCGAACTCTACGGGTCGGCGGTCGAGACCCGCATCGCGCGCGATTTCATGGAGGTGCCACGCTGGCTGAAGGGCGGCCCGGCCCCTTCGACCGTCAGCGAAACGATGTTCCGGGCTGACCGCCTGAAAACGATGCGCATGCGACTGTCAGCCGCTTACAAGGGCGTGAACGCCCTACTGATGAAGGAGGGGGCGCAGGACTTCCGCTCCGGGCAGAGGTTCGATCACACCGTCTTCTTCGGCGAGAACGTCGACATACACCACATCTTCCCGCAGGACTGGTGCAAGGCGCGCGGCATCAAGCCGGCCGTCTTTGATAGCATCATCAACAAGACGCCGCTGTCCTACCGCACGAACAGGATCATCGGCGGCGTGGCGCCGTCCGAATATCTCGGGAAGCTGGAGAAGGGCAACAACGCCAACCCGCCGATCAGCAGCGAGAAGCTGGACGGCTATCTGGCATCGCACCTGATCGATCCGGCGATGCTCCGGGCCGATGCCTTCGAGGCCTTCATGGACGATCGGCAGAAGCGGCTGCTTGGCCTGATCGAGCAGGCGATGGGTAAGGCCGCCTACAAGGGCGACGTTCCGGAAGAGGGTGAGGATGTCGAGAGCGACGACGATACGGCCGAGGCCGAGCAGACGATCCCCTTGGCTTAAATGACAGGGACGCCGCCTCCGGCGGCAGGCTCGGCAGGGGGGTCCTGCGGGGTTGTATGGCGTAACTTGACACCGAACGCTTATTTTGGTAGCATAGATCATGAAGATCAGGAACGTGATCCATAAGGGATTGCGACGCTTCATCGAGACCGATGATGCTAGCGGGCTGCAGCCCGCCGTCGTGGCCAAAATCCGGCGCATGGTCTCCTTTCTCCAGGACATGGAGAAGGAGGACGAGCTGCGCACGGTGCCGAGCTGGAAGGCCCATCAGCTGACCGGCGACCGCAAAGGCACCTGGAGCCTGTTCGTGACCAAGAACTGGCGGATGACGTTCCGGATCGATCGGGGCGAGATCGAGATCGTCGACCTCGACTATGAAGATTACCACTAGGAGGTGGCCATGGCTGCAAATCTGGGACTCCGCTTGAAGAACCCCGCCCATCCCGGCGGCTTCATCAAGCACGAGATCATCGAACCTCTCGGCCTGTCGGTGACCGCCGCGGCCGAAGTGCTGGGGGTCACGCGGGCGACGCTCTCGACGCTGCTCAACGAGCGGGCGCACCTGTCGCCGGAGATGGCGCTGCGGATCGAGAAGGCCTTCGGCGTCTCGATGGACACGCTCATGCGGATGCAGAACAGCTACGACATTGCCCAGGCCCGCAAGCGGGAAGGGGACATCAAGGTTGCCCCCTTCAAGGGCAAGCCGATCGATCCGCAGCCGTCGATGATCTGACGCGAATGCTCCTTCCTTCTTGCAAGTGCACCTCATGAGTTTAATCAAGTCCAGAGAGCGAGTGAACGATCACGGTGAGGTATTCACTCCCCCGTGGCTCGTCGAAAAGATGCTCGATATCGTCAAAGGCGAGACGGAGCGCATCGACGCGCGCTTTCTTGAACCTGCCTGCGGCAGCGGCAATTTCCTGGTGCCGATCCTTCAGCGCAAGCTTGCGGCAGTGCAACTGAAATTCGGTAAGTCTGAATTCGAGCGGCGCCACTACGCGCTGTTTGGCCTTATGTGCTGCTACGGTATCGAGCTGCTGCCCGACAATATCGCCGAATGCCGCGCGAACATGCTGGAGGTCTTTGCTGACTATCTCGGCGTCGGCCAGCAGGACGAGGCCTATCGCGCCGCCTCCTTCGTGCTGACGCTCAATCTCGTCCATGGCGATGCCATGACCATGCGCGACACAGCGGGCGCGCCGATCAGCGTCGTGGAGTGGGGCTATTTAGGAAAGGGCAAGTTCCAGAGGCGGGATTTCCGGCTCGATGTGCTCACCGGAATGGCAAGTTTCAGCGCCGAGGACTCGCTCTTCGCCAGCCTCGGGAAGCACGAAATCTTCACGCCCACATCATCATATCCGCCGATGTCGCTTGGCGACCTCGCGGCAATGTGACGGCGGTACAGGGGGAAAAGAATGAACGAACAGGCGGGATTCACATTGCGGGGGCGCAATCCCGACGTTTTGACCTGCATCGCCAACCTGTCGAACGACGAGGTGTTTACGCCGCCGGAGTTCGCCAACCGGATGCTGGACACACTGGCCGAGGCGTGGGCAACGGCCAATGACGGGGCGAGCATATGGGGAAATCGAAATGTTCGATTCCTCGACCCCTTCACCAAGTCTGGCGTCTTCCTGCGCGAGATCACCACGCGGCTGATTGCTGGGCTGGCCGATGAAATCCCAGAGCTGCAGGAGCGGGTCGATCATATCCTGACCCGCCAGGTTTTTGGCATCGGCATCACTAAACTCACTAGCCTGTTGGCGCGACGCAGCCTTTATTGCTCGAAGTATGCCAACGGCGAACATTCGGTCGCCAGCAGCTTCAAGACGGAAGTCGGTAACATCTGGTTTGAGCGGATCGAGCACACCTGGAACGGAGGGAAGTGCTCGTTCTGCGGTGCGCCCCGCTCCCTCTTTGACCGCGACAAAGGCCTGGAGAACCACGCCTATGCTCTCATTCACACCAACAACATAAAAGCTCGCATTGGAGAGCTGTTCGGAGCCGACATGCAGTTCGATGTACTTATCGGAAACCCTCCCTATCAGATGACCGGCGGGGCTGGCGGAACAAGTGATTCATCTATCTATCATCTGTTCGTTGAGCAGGCGATGGCGCTGGAGCCAAGATATATTTCGATGGTAATTCCATCTCGCTGGATGGCAGGTGGCCGTGGGATGGATGATTTTCGTCAGGCTTTCCTGAGCGGCGGTCATCTGAAGGAATTAGTTGACTTTCCCGCGTCGGCGGAAGTTTTCCCTGGTGTCGAAATCAAGGCCGGCATCTGCTATTTCCTATGGGATAGGGCACATAAGGGGAAGTGCAATGTCACGACGTTTCGCGGCGGCGAAGCCATCGGTCCTATAGCACGCAAACTTGATGAGTATGACATCTTTGTTCGTGATGGACGAGCGCTATCAATTCTTCATAAGGTTCTTTCACACGATGAGGTTCCTATAAACAGCATTTTAAGCCGAGATACCGCCTTTGGCCTTGCCTCAAATTTTGCTCAATTTCGCGCGACTGAGCGCGATGGCGATGTGGCACTTTTTTTCATTCAGAGGATGAAGAGAGGCGTCGGGTACGTAGCTCGTGATACCATAAGGAAGAGTATTCCTCTCATCGACAAGTGGAAGCTTCTCGTACCGGAAGCTTATAATGGTGGCGACGCGGTTCCACATCAAATACTTGGCAAGCCTGTTGTTGCCCCACCTAACTCAGTGTGCACTCAGTCATTTCTTGTATTTAGCGTTGATACTCAACAAGAGGCTGAGAGTGTGCGATCGTACTACTCCACGCGCTTGTTTAGGTTTCTGGTGTCTCAACGAAAAATAACTCAGCATGCGCTGAACTCAACTTACTCATGGGTCCCAATGCAGACATGGGACACGACTTGGACGGATGAGATGCTGTACGAGAAATATGGCATTTCAGCGGACGAGCAGGCTTACATCGAGTCTCAAGTTCGCGCGATGGATGTCGGCGATGGCGAGTAAGCCCGCAATTGAGGAAATCCTCACCCCAAAGCCGGAAGCACGCCCCCGCATCTACGCCTATTCGATCGCATCCGACACACACAGCGGCCTTCTCAAGGTCGGTCAGACCACTCGCGACGTGACGCAGCGTGTCTCGGAGCAGCTCAAGACGGCCGCGATCACCAATTACACGATCGAGCTGGACGAAAACGGGGAGCGTGATGATGGCGGCATCATCACCGATCACGCAGTGCGTGAAGCCCTAAAGCGAAAGGGTTTTGCCAATCCGCAGCTCGAATGGATGCGCTGCACGGTGGCCGACGTGAAAACCGTGCTCGCAGAGCTGCGCTCAGGCCAGCAATTCACCGGCACTCACCATGAGGATTTCCCGCCGCGCAAAGAGCAGGCGGAAGCGGTCGATCAGACCTACGCCTATTTCCGCTCCCGCTGGGAACAGGACCCCAAGGCGGTGCCGCGCTTCCTCTGGAACGCGAAGATGCGGTTCGGCAAGACGTTCACGTCCTACCAGCTCGCCAAGAAGCTTGGAGCGAAGCGGGTACTGGTCCTGACGTTCAAGCCAGCGGTCGAGGATGCGTGGCAGGCCGACCTGGAAAACCATCGGGATTTCGATGGCTGGCAGTATCTCTCCCGCAAATCGGGGCGCGACCCGAGCCAGATTGATCCCGAAAAGCCCGTGGTATTCTTCGGCTCTTTCCAGGACCTCCTTGGCCGCGACAAGGCCGGAAATATCAAGGCCCGCCATGAGTGGGTGCATACGACGAATTGGGATTTGGTCGTGTTCGACGAATACCATTTCGGCGCCTGGCGGGAGACGGCCAAGGAGCTGTTCGAGGGCGAGGAAGAGGCAGTCGCCAAGAAGGAGACCAGCCTTGAGTATGCAGCAGACCTCGAAGACGTGAACGAGGATCTCGGCGTCCTCTCAGAGAGCGAGGCCGAGTTCCTGCCGATCACGACACGGGCTTACCTCTATCTCTCGGGAACGCCTTTCAAGGCCCTGGCCACCGGCGAGTTCATCGAGGAGCAGATTTTCAACTGGACCTACACCGACGAGCAGAAGGCCAAGGCCGCGTTTGCGGCCAAAAATCCCGGTAAGCGGAACCCCTACGGGGCGTTGCCGCAGATGCGCCTGCTGACCTACCAGATGCCTGACGAGCTGCTGGCAATCGCCAGCGCAGGCGAGTTCGACGAGTTCGACCTGAACGCCTTTTTCAGTGCAACAGGTACGGGCGACGCGGCGGAGTTCAAGTTCAAGAACGATGTCCAGAAGTGGCTCGACATCATCCGCGGCGGCTATGCGCCGCAGACGGTCAAGAGCCTCAAGGCCGGCACCAGGCCGCCATTCCCCTATTCGGACGTGCGGCTGCTGCCCTATCTGCAACACTCCTTCTGGTTTTTGCCGAACGTGGCCGCCTGCCACGCCATGGCTAACCTGCTCAAGGAGCGGCAGAACACCTTCTGGCACGATTACAACGTGATCGTGTCCGCCGGTGCGACGGCAGGGATCGGCCTCGACGCGCTGCCGCCGGTGCGCGAAGCGATCGGCAGCGGCTTTGACACCAAGACGATCACTCTGTCCTGCGGCAAGCTCACCACCGGCGTCACCGTCGCGCAGTGGTCGTCGATCCTGATGTTGCGGAACCTTAAGTCGCCGGAAACCTACTTTCAGGCGGCGTTCCGGGTGCAATCGCCATGGTCGATCAAGAACCCCAACGGGGATGATCCGAACGAGGAAGAGGTCCTCAAGCCGGTCTGCTTCGTATTCGATTTCGCCCCGACGCGCGCGCTGCGCCAGCTCTCGGAATACGGCATTGGCCTTTCGCCTGGCGAGGCCAATCCCGAGAATGCTGTCCGCGAGCTGGTCTCGTTCCTCCCTGTGCTCGCCTATGACGGCGCGAACATGACACAGATCGATGCCGGCGGTATCCTCGATATCGCCATGGCTGGGACCTCGGCCACGCTGCTCGCGCGCAAGTGGGAATCGGCGTTGCTGGTCAATGTCGACAACGACACGCTCCGTCGTGTTCTGGACAATCCCGAAGCAATGGCCGCCGTCGAGCGGATCGAAGGATGGCGGTCTCTCGGGGACAACATCATCGAGACGATCATCAACAAGAGCGAGACGGTTAAAGACCTTAAAGCCAAGGCGAAGGAAAAGGGGGGCGAGCTGTCTGCGAAAGAGAAGAAGGAGCTGACGGACGAGGAGAAGGAGTACAAATCGAAGCGCAAGCTGGTGCAGGAGAAGCTGATCAAGTTTGCCACACGCATTCCGGCCTTCATGTACCTGACGGATTTTCGCGAAAATACGCTTCAAGATGTCATCACCAAATTGGAGCCCGAGCTGTTCCAATCGGTAACGGGCCTGACGGTCGCGGACTTTCACCTGCTCGTGCGGCTTAAGGTGTTCAACACGGAGCGCATGAACGAAGCAGTGTTCGCCTTCCGGCGATATGAGGACGCCTCGCTCCGGTATACCGGCATCGAAAGCCACGAAGGGCTGACGCATTATGGCCTTTACGACACCGTGGTTGCAAAGGACGAGGCAGCCTGACCAGAAAACCCTAAGCCTGACCATACATTAGTTTACATATTTTGCATTTGGGTTGACATTTCTACCCTTCAGTGACACAATAATGGGTATGGAAGTTGACAAGTCCCTTGTATCTGCGCTGATCGAAGCCGCCATGTCGGCGAATTACACCGGAGTCCGCCGTATCGGCGGCCAGATCGCCAAAAGCCTAGCGGAACAAGACGACCTGGAGGGCGCGAAGGCCCTCCAGTCGCTGCTCCGGAAGCGTGGCGTCCCCCTTCAAGCTTCGGGCTATGCCGAGGCGCTTCCGCGTGACGCAGGATCGCGACTACCCCTCATTGAAGAGGGGCAATGGCCGACAACGCCGATCATGCTCGGGGGGGAGGCTGGCCAGACCATCTCGCAGTTCATCGAGGATGCGCAGCATATCAGCTTGCTGGCCGAGAAGGGCGTTTCCGCGCGCCTTGGCCTGTTGCTTTACGGCCCGCCAGGAACGGGGAAAACCCTGCTGGCGGGACATATCGCGGCGTCGCTGCAACGGCCGCTCTACGTCGCCCGTCTTGATTCCCTGATCTCGTCTCGACTTGGCGAAACCGCCAAAAATGTCCGGGGGATATTCGATTTCGTGCCTGCTCGTAACGCGGTGCTGTTCCTCGACGAAATGGACGCCATTGCAAAGCTTCGCGATGATCGGAACGAGCTGGGCGAGCTAAAGCGTGTCGTGAACACCGTTCTTCAGGGGCTCGATTCCCTGACGGACGACGTGGTGACCGTCGGCGCGACCAACCATCCACACCTCCTCGATCCCGCCATTTGGCGGCGCTTTCCCTACAAGGTGAAGCTGGATCTTCCCGATGAGGACGTGCGCGCCAGCATGTGGGAGCATTTCCTGTTTCAGGAAGATGCCCTTCACAAAGACAATGCGCGCTTGCTGGCGCGGGTTTCAGAAGGGCTGAACGGCGCGGATATCGAGAATATCGCGCTCGCGTCACGGCGGCGGGCGATCCTCAGTGACCGCGAGGTCGATCTGGCGCGTATCCTTCTCGCGGTTAGCGGATCAAAAACCGGCAGCCCACGCCTGCTCGACAGCCGGGACCTGGAAACGGCGGATAAGAAGGTTCTGACCCGCCTGCTCCACGAAAAGGGCGGCATCGGCCAAGCCGAGATTGGCAAGATCGTCGGTGTCAGTCGTCAGATGGTGCACCGCTATCTGAAGGAGGCGATCGATGGTTGATACTCCACGGCGGCCGCTGCTGAACCCCGTTCTGCGCTTCATCAAGGACCCCAAACCGGAAGGGGTGTCCGGCGGCGGAAAGAACGCGAGCAGCATCAAGACGGACCGCCTGCCCGAACAGCGGCGCGTGCTGTCTCGACAGTTCCTTGCCCTGTCCGAAGAGACGGCGCAGCGCCCCCGGTTCGATGGACGCGTTGTGCTCTACGCGGCGATGTTCGACGACTCCCTTGCGCCCAGCTACACGCCCTCGGACCTCTTTAGCCCGACGCGGGATGCGCGGCTCATTGCTCCTTATCGGTCGGGATACCTCGTCGAAGTGGCGGCGAACCAGCTTCCCGCTTTTGCGCGCCTCGTGCAGCGCACGGACCTGGCCAAGGAACAGGTGGACATCTCTCGCATCGAAGCCGTCCGCTTTTTCGAGAACGAGGATACCACCGGAGCCACGTCTCTGGACGAGATTTGGGATGCTGCGCCGGAAACCAAGGGAGGCAGGGCCTTCACAGTCTGGCTCATGCCTCTGCGCGGCCGCGATGCCTCAGAAGAACTGATCGAGCGCTTTGCTGCGCTCCGCGATGGCACGATCACACCGCCGCCGCCTCTTCTGGCGGGCGTCGATCTCGACGCCGAGAGCGATGTTCCGGTCGTGATGCGGCGCAGCCTGCGTGCGGCGGGCGCGAGCGGCGACCGCATTAATCTCGCGATGCGGGCTTATCGCCTGCGCCGTCGGGCGCGCACAACGGTTCTCGTTGCGTCGCGGGCCGCGCTTGGCCAGCTTGTCGCGTCCGGCACCGTATTCCGTATCGAGCCGGTACAGCCGATAAGCTCCACCTCGCCCGGGGAGGGTCGGGAGCCGGACCGCCCTTTACCGGAAAACTTGACGATGCTGCCAATCGTCGGCGTCGTTGATGGCGGCATGACGGCGGGGTCCTACCGTCATGCAGAGGCATGGCGCGCGCCGCCGCTCGTCGCTGATGGCGCGGCCGATACCCAGCATGGAAATTGGGTAACCTCTCTCGTGGTGCAGGGTCATGACTGGAACAACAATCTCACCCTGCCGCCGCTCTACTGCCAGGTCGGCACGGCCCAAGCCCTCGCAAAGCAAGCGTCGGGGGTCTTCGTCGACCCTCAGGATTTTATCGCCTATGTGGATGGAGTGATGGCAGCAAACCCGGACACGCGGGTTTGGAATTTCTCCCTCAATCAGGCCTACGCCTGCGATCTCGAAGCCGTGAGCGCGCTCGGGCATGATATTGCCTTGCTGGCGCGCAAGCACCGCGTGCTGCCCATCATCTCCGTAGGCAACAAGCCGGGCTCCCGGCTTCAGCCGCCCGCCGATTGCGAAGCGGCGATCACAGTCGGAGGCCGGAGTCACGACGGCAACGGCGATCCGGCGGGGGAATGTCCCGTGAGCCTGTGTGGGCCAGGGCCGTCCAGTATGCTCAAGCCCGACCTCTCGCATTTTTCGCACGTCCGCGTCTTGGGCGGGCATCTCATTCGGGGGTCGAGCTTCGCAACGTCCCTCACGTCGCCGCTCGCTGCACACACGATGGAGCGGGTGCGCGACGCCTCTCCGGACCTTGTGAAGGCTCTGCTGCTGCACAACTCGGACGGGATGAACTTCGATCCGGCCATGGGCTTTGGCACCCCGTCGGCCGCCTCGCTGCCCTGGGAGTGCCGACCTGGCTTTGTTACGCTGCAATGGCGCGCGACGCTTCGCCCTGGCGCAGCCTATTAGGCCCAGTCGGCCCGAAGCTGCGATTTTGGTCATCTTGGAGAACACGTCGGGAACGGGCTGGTTGTTGTTGACGATCGCCCATGCGAGGAACGACGTTCCGCTCCGATAAGGGAGCGGCGTTATGAGCCTTGGCGTTTCGAGTGGGGATCTGATCGGCTCCTGGAGCCTGAGTTTTTCGGACATCGCGTTCGTGACCGGCAAAGCGGAGACGGCACGACTGGGATTGGCGGTTCAGCTTAGATTTTTCGCCGGGCATGGCTTCTTTGTGCCGGATCATGCGTCGATACCCTCCGACGGTGTCTTGTATCTGGCGGAGCAACTTGGTCTCGATGCCAAATCCGTGAACCACTATGATTTTTCCGGGCGCACCGCCCGCCGGCATTGCGCGGAGATTTTGCGGCATCTCGGGTTCCGCCGTATGACGCAGACGGATCGCAGGGCGTTGTCGAGGTGGATTTCCGACGATCTTTGTGCGGGCGGGCAGCCGATCAATGCCATGCTCGAGCATGTTTTCCTGTGGTGCCGCGACCGCCGTATCTATGGGCCGTCGCGCAAGGAGCTGGAACGCCTCGTCCGTTCGCAACGACACCTCTATCTGGAGGCCCTGTTGGCCCGAGTCCGCGATCGGCTTGCGCCGGATGCGGTCGCCTTGCTGGAAGCCTCGCTCGCCGATCCCGATGGCCCGACCGGCTTCAACACGATGAAGGGGGATGCAGGTCAGGCGACGCTCGAAAACATTCTTGGCGTGACCGCCAAACTCGCCTTTATCCAACGGCTTGCTCTTCCCCGAGATTTCCTATCGGTCACGGGCAAGGCATGGGTCGATCAGATCGTTCGCCGGGTTGCCGGCGAGAAAGCCTCGGAGATGCGCCGGCATGTACCGGCGCGCCAGCTCGGGCTCTATGCCGTTTATCTGATGGCGCGGGAAGCTCAGCTTACGGATGCGATGGTCGACCTGCTGATCGAGACGGTCCATAAGATCGGATCGCGCTCGAAACGCAAGGTGGTGGGCGATATCGCGAAAGACATCGAGCGGGTCTATGGCAAGGAGCGACTCCTGGTCGAGATTGCCAGCGCTTCGATCGACGATCCATCCGGGCGCATCTGCGATGTCATTTTCCCAATCGCCGGCAAGGACAAACTGGCGGCGATCATCAAGGAAAGCCAGGCAAAGGGCGCCTTGGATCGGCGGATCTACAAGGTGATGCGGAGGTCATGGGCCAATCATTATCGCCGTATGCTGCCAAGCCTGCTTTCGGCACTGGAGTTCCGGTCGAACAACGCCGTGTGGCGTCCGGTGCTGGCGGCCCTGGACTGGATCAGAAGCAAAGTGGATGATGGATGCCGCTACGTGCCGCCGCACGCAGTGCCGGTCGACGAGGTCATTCCGGCGAGATGGCGCAGTTCCGTCATTGATGAAGAGGGGCGCGTAAACCGGATCAGTTATGAGCTTTGTGTCCTCGCGCAACTGCGCGATCGCATCCGTTCTAAGGAAATCTGGGTTGTCGGGGCGGACCGATACCGCAATCCCGATGACGATCTTCCCAAGGACTTCGATGCGCGGCGAGAAGCATATTACACAGGATTGAACCTGACGGCGGATGCGCGTGCATTTTCAAGCGCCATCCGGGAAGAGCTTGCTCAGGAACTGTTGCTCCTCAATGCCAATATTCCCCGGAACGACAAGGTTCGGCTGCTGTGGCGCGGCGAGAACCGTATATCTCTCACCCCGTTCAAACCCTTGCCCGAACCCAGGGGTCTCGCCTCGATCAAGACCGAGATCGGCCAACGCTGGCCGATGACCGGGCTGCTCGACGTACTGAAGGAGGCTGCCCTTGATACGGGACTTCTCGAAGCGTTCGAAACATCGGCCTCGCGTGTTGCACTGCCGAAAACCGCGCTGGATCAACGTCTCCTGCTATGCCTCTACGGCCTGGGAACGAATGCCGGGCTCAAGCGGATCGCCGGCGCCACCCCCGATGTCAGCTATGAAGAGCTGCTGCATGTCCATCGCCGCTTCGTTCATGCCGCGGCGCTCAAGGAGGCGTGTGCCAGGGTTGCGAATGCGACCCTGGCAATCCGCAATGCTGCAGTCTGGGGGGACGCCGGCACGGCCTGTGCGTCAGATTCCACAAAGTTCGGAGCCTGGGATCGCAACCTGATGACGGAATGGCATGCGCGTTATGGTGGACGGGGCGTCATGATCTACTGGCATGTCGAACGACGCGCGACATGCGTCTATTCCCAGCTCAAGCGCTGCTCTTCCTCCGAGGTCGCCTCCATGATCGAGGGCGTGCTGCGCCATTGCACCGACATGGAAATCCAGCGACAATATGTTGATAGTCATGGCCAAAGCGCGGTTGGCTTTGCATTTTGCCGGCTTCTCGGATTTGAGCTTGCACCCCGCCTGAAAGCGATCGCTCGCCAGAAGCTGGCTCTTCCCGATGTCGGCATGCGAACGCGGCTTCCCCACTTGCAGCCGATCCTCTCCAGTCCGATCAACTGGGATGAGATCGAGCAGCAATATGACGAGATGGTCAAATATGCAGCCGCGATGCAGACAAAAACCGCCGACCCGGAGGCGATCCTGCGCCGGTTTAGCCGCTCCGAGGTGATGCACCCGACCTACAAGGCGTTGAGTGAGCTGGGCCGCGCGGTCAAGACGATCTTCCTGTGCCGGTATCTGCGCGAGGAGTCCTTCCGCCGCGAAATTCATGAAGGCCTGAATGTCGTTGAAAACTGGAACAGTGCCAATGGGTTCGTTTTCTTCGGCAAGGGCGGCGAGATCGCCACTAACCGCATCGATGAGCAGCAGCTCTCGGTCCTGGCGCTACATTTGCTGCAAGCGTCGCTTGTCTATGTGAACACCCGAATGCTTCAGAGCGTGCTGGTGGAACCGAAATGGACGGGCCGGATGACGCCGGATGATTATCGCGGCCTCACACCGCTGATTTACAGCCACGTCAATCCTTATGGCCGCTTCGACCTCGATCTGAATAGCCGGATCGATTTTGGGCGGCTTGCTGCCTGACCGGGGCCTTTCCGCTCGCACCATTTGGGTGCACCCGAACGTGACGATCGGAAGTGACATATACGACATGTCACAAAAGGGTGGTTCCGTCACCAATGTTACTGTACGAGGGCAAAGCCACCCTAATGTGACGGATTTGCCCATGACCCGCGTCGGCTACGCCCGCGTCAGCACCATCGACCAGGATCTCGACATCCAGGTTGCCCGGTTGAAGGCAGCGGGCTGTGAAATCCTCCGCTCCGAAACAGGCTCGGGCGCATCGCGCACTGGACGCACGGAGCTTGAGACGATCATGCAGTTCCTGCGCGCCGATGACGAACTCGTCGTCCTGCGTCTCGATCGGCTCGGTCGCTCCACACGCGATGTTCTCAATCTGGTTCATGAACTCGACCAGAAGGGAGCCTCATTGCGGGTGCTTGAGCCGGAGGTGACGACGGCCGGAAGCATGGGGCGGATGGTGATCACCATTCTGGGCATGGTCGCGGACATGGAACTGACGTTCATCAAGGACCGGCAGCGCGCCGGGATCGAGGCGGCGCGCGCCGAAGGCGTCTACAAAGGCCGGAAGAAAAACATCGATGACGATGAAATCCGACGCCGGATCACCGCCGGCGCGAGCAAGGCCAGCGTCGCGCGCGACCTCAAGATCTCAAGAATGACCGTCTATCGGGCGCTTGACGTCATTCCTTCAAGGATCGGGCTGCCGGAAAAGCCGCCTTCTGTCACCATCGCCCTGCATCTGACCATCGAGAACTTCAACAAGCATGGTCGTGGCAGAAAGCCCGCTCGCGAGCGCATTGAGGCGATGCTGGAGCGGGATTACCAGATGCAAAAGACCGGGAACTGCGATTACACGCTGACCGTCGCCTATGATCAGGGTGCCGATGGCGTCAGCCTCGATGATGAGATCGCATCTCTCCAGACAGAGATGTTCAACATCGCAGAGAGCTACAGGTGCTCGATCGAGACCGATGTTTACGAGATTGGAGGACAAGAGCGAGCCTGGTAGATCGCCATGTTCAATCTTTGTTCTTCAACATGGCCAAAATCGCAGCTTCGGGCCGACTGGGCC